>CAZOPH010000185.1:0-3356 GCA_964581635.1 uncultured Smithella sp. | reverse complement strand
GCCTTTTCCATAGCGACGCTTGTGCAACCCGAGATTATTCTCATGGATGAATGGTTGACGGTCGGGGATGCCGATTTTAAGGAAAAAGCACAGCAACGGTTACATGAAATTGTTCAGAAGTCCAGCATCCTGATTATCGCGACGCATTCACCGGAACTGGTCGAAAAAGTTTGCAACCGGACTATCCAACTGGACCGCGGTAATTTGATTTCCGCGTAGATGGTTAATAACTTAACATTGAATCATAAAATTGGCATGGTAAAGCGTTCATAAAGCTTTGATCATAGTAGTCAGCCCTATCGCTTTTTGACAGGCGCAGATAACTAAACGGAGTTTTAAGAATCATAAATCAAACGGTAATAAAAAGTGGGTGCTATCCCTTCAAACTTCCTTTGCCTCTGGGTGCCGGGGAAGTGTGGAAGCCTTATCCTATTTTTAAGGGTTCAACGGCTGCACTGAATTATCTTTCCTGTCATGCTTCAACACTGGCCTGCGGCTTCAGTCCGCACGCCCCTCATGAACACACAGACGAAGAGATTCTGATTGTTTTATCGGGTGAAATCGATATCATTTTGAAAGATCATCATGCCTCCGCTCAACCCGGCTTTTATCGGAAACGTTTACAAAAATATGATTTTGTTTTCTACCCGGCCAACTTCGCGCACAGTCTCGAAACGATCAGCGAACAACCAGCAAATTATCTTATGTTCCGATGGCGCGGACTCTCTTCTTTTCGGAACGCCATGCTGGATTTTTGTCGTTTTAATGCTCTCCCGGCACGGGATGAGATTGGCGTCGATCAGAGTCTTTCGATGCAACTTATGTTTGAGGAGCCAACCCAGTATTTGGGAAAGCTTCACTGTCACGCGACGAGTCTGGCTTCCGGTTCCGGTTATGAACCGCATGTTGATCCTTACGACGTGGCCATTCTTCTCCTGGAAGGGGAAGTAGAAACGCTTGGCCAAATCATCAAAGCGCCCGGCGTGATTTTCTATGAAGCCGGGAAACCCCATGGAATGTCCAACCCTACCGATTATACAGCCAAATATCTCGTCTTCGAATTTCATCGACATTCCGCAGAGCGATGGCAGAAATTATCCGGTTTCAAACTGAATGGAATGATTAAGCCGTCATTCATTATGCTTGACGCGTCTTCAGCCTGTCAGCTTAAGTGCCCTTCCTGTCCTACCGGTCAGGGGATGACGCGAAAGACGTTAGGAGCAAAATTCTTGAAATTTACCGATTTCAAAAAATTAATTGATGCCAATCCATGGATCAAATCTATCGAATTGTCAAACTGGGGAGAAATCCTTTTAAATCCTGAAATAACAGCCATTCTTAAATACGGATTTAAAAAGAATGTCGCCTTGCAGGCAAACTGCGGCGTGAATTTGAATACCGCCACCAGCGACATATTAGAGGCTCTGGTGAAATATCAATTACAGGGTATGACCGTTGCTTTGGATGGGGCGTCCAACGAGACCTATAAAATATACCGTGTCGGCGGCGACTTTGAAAGAGTCATTGCTCATATTCGCACGATCAATGCATTCAAGCAGCGCTACAAAACGGATCTGCCTAAAATGACCTGGCAGTTTATTGCTTTCGGACATAATGAACACGAAATTGAAAAAGCAAGAAATATGGCTGTTGAACTGAACATGGATTTTCGCGTAAAACTATCTTTTGGCGATCTGTATACGGGTAAAATATTTTCGCCGGTAAGAAATCGGGAACTTATACGGAGAGAAAGCGGCTTGGATTGCGCTGACCGGCAGGAATATTTAGAAAAGCACGGGGAGCATTACCTGCAAAAAGTTTCCTGCGGGCAGCTTTGGGAAAACCTCCAGATCCATGCGGACGGAAGACTGCTGGGTTGCAGCGTTAATTATAAACTGGACTACGGAAATGTGTTTGAAGAGGGATTGCTGGAATGCATCAACAATGAAAAGATAAATTATGCGCGTCAAATGTTAATGGGCCTGATGCCTCCGCGGGAAGATATTCCTTGCAGCACTTGTATCTACTATAAAACAATGCGTACGTACATGAATCACGAAAGCCCATCCCTTCCGCTCGAAATATTGGCGGACCGTGAAGCGCAGATTGCCGCCATTTATTCCTCGACGAGCTGGCGAATGACCAGGCCTTTACGATTTGCAGGAGACAAAGTTAAAAAATATAAGCATCTGATGCCGATGCCGGCCGGACGATTGCCGGAGGGACGGCAGTCAATGCAAATCTTAACTGGGAACGGCGTCGGACGGGGCACAGACCTCGATCAGGCCGTTTCCGAGCACGATGCGCAGATTGCTGCACTCTACCAGTCAACAAGCTGGCGAATAACCAGGCCTTTGCGATTTGCAGGAAATAAAGTTAAGGAACATATGCATCTGCTGCCATCCCCGGCACAAAGATTGGCAAGGCGTATTTACATATTATTCTTGCGCAAAAAATCATCATGATATTTTTGAAGCGATAATTCATGCAATTAACCCATTATTTATACAAAGCGACATAAGGTCGAGTCCTGTGGATAATAGTCAAAAAAAAGGCGTGATATACACTTGCATAACCGGCGGCTATGATGAACTTATCAATCATACATTTATCAATCAGGATTGGGACTACGTTTGTTTTACGGATGATTTATCTGTTGTTAACGCCGCCGATTCTTTCTGGGACGTAAGGCCTCTTCTTTTTGACAAGCTGGATAATGTCCGCAACCAGAGATGGCATAAAATCCATCCGCACATCCTGTTTACCGAGTATAAAAAAAGCATATGGCTTGACGCCAACATCAATATTTTGAATAAAGATCTGTTTGCCGACATCGACATGGCCATAGCTGAATCCCATCTGATATCCATTGCACCACATCCGGTCAGAAGTTGCATTTATGATGAACTCATTGCTTGCATTGAACTGGGAAAAGACGATGAAAATGTCATGAGAAGACAGGTGGACTTGATCAGAAGAGCCGGTTTCCCGGCAAAAAATGGTCTGTTTGAAAGTAATATAATGTGCAGGGAACATCACGAGGATCGCGTCATCGCTGTGATGAATGATTGGTGGTGGTGGGTTGAAAATTATTCAAGGCGAGATCAGCTCAGCCTTCCTTATGTTACATGGCAACACAAATTAGATGTTAAGCTGTTAACAAATATTTCATACAGACATAATCCGAGCGTAGAATTTATTTATAGCGCCAGTCACGTGACGAAAGAGGAGCTCCTGGCTCAAAAGGAGGAGCTGCAACAGTTCTTGACCGCAAGAGACAACCAGATTGCAGCACTTTATAACTCTACCAGTTGGCGCATTACCAGGCCTCTTCGTATGATTGGACAAAGATTGAA
>CAZOPH010000184.1:0-3372 GCA_964581635.1 uncultured Smithella sp. | reverse complement strand
ATTGACCCGTGCGATGTGCATGGCGTTTTGAGCTGAAATCAACTGAATGCCGGCGTTGCTGAGATTTACTTCCGCACTGGTGACGTCAATTTTTGAACTTTTACCCGTTTCAAAGAACATTCTGGCAATTTCATAGTGTTGTTGAAACTGATTGACTGTTTCCAGTGCAACGGCCTCACTCATTTTTGCCTTGAGAAAAGCATAGTAAGTCTCCTTCACCGTAAGAATGATTGAAGAGGTTGTTTCCTGAAAATCCGCTTCGGCCGATTGCTTGCTTAATTTCTCAATATCCACCGATGTGGATGTTTTACCGAAATCAAACAGGGTTTGGTTGAGGTTCAGCGTGTTGGAGTAATAATTATAGGGGTCACTTCTCATGGAGGTGGCTGCCGGACCGACGCGCGTATAGCCGGACTGAAAGGTGATTTGAGGGAAATACCCGGATCTGGCCTGACCGATTTTACTCTCGGATTGTCTGATTGCGCCGGCAGCGGCATTGATTGCGGGATGATTTTTCAAGGCGGTGTCAATGCATTGTTGTAGGGTAAGCACATCGCCTTTTTGAATCGTATCAGTAGCCCAGAGGTTTTTGCCGACTAATAAAATCAATAAAATGAGAAACAAAATTTTTCTATTCATTGTATGGCACTGTTGAAGGATACCTTTCTAAGTTTGTTTACCATAAGTTTGAAATTGCTCAAATCTAAACATTGATGAAGCTATCTCACCTGCTAAACTTCATAGCAGTTCCGAGTAATTCAATTCAATCGTATATCAAATTTTATACCAGAAACTACTAAAAATATAACCACATGTTATTAAACATTAATATAAAGTATTGCATTAATCTCTACTGGAGCGGAATATTAAAAACGGATAATATTTATCCATCAACAGTGTTCAGATGGATAAAATAGATCCAGATCGTCTAACAATATCGAGCAAGGAAATATTGGGGAAATGCAAGTAATTGTAAGTCGGAATTTGGAATAATATTCTTGATAAATTGTAGAATATGCTTTATCAATCTACCTGCAAAATGGAGGGTCTATGTCCAGCGAGTTGATGAATACCAAAGAAGTTGCCAAATATTTGGATATTCATGAAAAACAGATATATTTACTGATAAAGGCAGGCAAAATTCCCTGCACGCGGGTGACGGGAAAGTGGATTTTCCCACTCAAACTTATTGATGACTGGATACAGACCAGTGCCCACGTTGGTCTCAAACAGGCCAGGAAAAGAATCAATTCAATCGAAGGGGCGCTTCTGGCGGCCGGCAGTAATGATCCACTCCTGGATATCCTGCTGACGGCAATCAAAACAAAGCACCCAGACTTCAATATTTTTTCAGCCAATACCGGCAGTGTCAGTGGTTTGGAGGCATTCAATACGGGATTGACAGATATTGCGTTTTCGCACCTCTATGATCCCGAAACCGGTGAATATAATACACCCTATTTGAAAAAGTATTGCCCGGATCATCAACCGGTTGTTGTAAATCTGTTTTATCGTCAAATTGGTTTTCTGACTCCAAAATCCAAGTCGAATAGCTTTAGGGGATGGGAAAGTCTTACCCAAAAAGATCTGCGCTTTATCAACAGACAACGCGGGTCGGGAATAAGAATCCTGTTGGATTATGAACTAAAAAATAGAGAAATCTCCTGCGAAAATATTGCGGGGTATGACCTTGAAGTCTATACACATTTTGAAGTGGGACTTTCTCTTATTTCGGGTGAAGCGGACGTAGGTATCGCATCGGCCGCCGTCGCAAAAATACTGGATTTGAATTTCCAGCCCATCGTCAGCGAACGTTTCGATATGATTCTCGATAAAAACACATTTTTTCAACCGGCGATTCAGGCTTTTATAGAAACGCTTCAGTCGGAACAATTTAAAAGTCGTGTTGCAAAAATAGGAAATTACAGCTTCAAGGATGCGGGACGCATCCTCCATTCATAGAAAAGTTATTCACTAGAAATAACAGAAGAAAGGAGTGTTAAAAATGAAAGTATTTGTTGGAAAATGTCTGGTGCTGCTTTTATTGTTATGGTCCAGTTTTGCATTGGCCGCTGACGGTGATAAATTTATCTTTTTATCCAGCACAATCGGCCCGATTGATTCGGGCATTGTGGGAGCCCTGGAGGATCAGTTTGAAAAAGAGACCGGCATTCGCGTGCGTCATGTGGGCGCAGGAACCGGAGCGGCATTGAATATTGCCCGCCAAGGCAACATCGATCTGGTTATGGTTCATGCCAAGTTGCTAGAAGAAAAGTTTATTGCTGATGGTTTCGGCACCGAAAGAATTCCTTTGATGTATAATGATTTTGTTATCGTTGGACCGGCAGCCGATCCGGCAGGAATCAAAGGGATAAAAACAGCAACGTTAGCATTAAAGAAAATTATGGATAGCGGCTCTCTTTTTATCAGCCGAGGTGACAAGTCAGGAACGCATGTCGCGGAGATGGAACTTTGGGGGAAGGCTGGAATAAAGCCTGTCGGTTCATGGTATACCGTTTACGAAAAGGGTGCCGAAGGCAATATTCCGACACTCAAATATGCTGATCAAAAAGAAGCATACACGGTCATAGATCGGGCCACGTATATTTCAATAAAAGATCAAATCAAACTGTCCATTCTGGTGGAAGGTGACGAAGCTCTATTGAACTATATTTCGCTGATACCAGTTAATCCACTAAAATTCCCCAAGGTCAATGTGAAAGACACCATGAAATTTGTAAAATGGCTGACCGCGCCCGAAAAAGGCCAGCTGATCATCCGCGACTTCGGCAAGGATAAATACGGCTCAGCGCTGTTCTTCCCGAATTCCATGGATTGGCAAAAATCAAAAAAGAAATAAGAATTAACAATATAAAGGAGGTAAGTGATGAAGATATTAAGAAGCAGTAAGTGGGCTATCACGTTAATGATTGTGGCAGCGCTTGTGGTATTGGGGGCGACAAATGTTTTTGCCGCGCCGAAACAAAAAAATATTATTCTGGCAACAACCACAAGCACACAGGATACGGGATTACTTGATGTTTTGATCCCTATCTTCGAAAAGGAAACCGGTTACTTTGTAAAAACGATTGCTGTAGGTTCCGGTCAGGCCATGGCGATGGGACAAAAAGGTGAGGCCGATGTCATGCTGGTTCATTCACCGGATGCGGAAAAGAAGTTTATCGCTGAAGGTTATGGAATCAACCGGCGTCTGGTGATGCACAATGATTTCATTATTGTTGGGCCGAGCACTGATCCAGCCAAAATTAAAACAGCGAAATCGTCGGCTGAGGCGATGAAATTGATCGCCGGTGCCAACGCATTGTTTGCATCGCGGGGAGATAATTCGGGAACACATGCGAAAGAAAAAAC
>CAZOPH010000183.1:0-3405 GCA_964581635.1 uncultured Smithella sp. | reverse complement strand
AACAGCTGGAGAATCTTGTGAATGCAACGATGAAGGAATTCGGCCGAATTGACATTCTGGTTAACAATGCCGCTCGCAGTTTTCTGCGCGGCCTGCTTGATCTCCGCGAAGACGGATGGGACAAGTGTTTCAACACCAACGTCAAGGCGGCCTGGCTTTTGAGCCGCCTGGTTGCGCGTCAGATGATTGAACAAAAAAGCGGAAAGATTATCAACATTACCACTGTCGGCGCGGATAAAGCCGAAGCCGGTATGGCGGCCTATGGCTGCAGCAAGGCGGCGCTGAAGCACCTTACCCGCTGCATGGCCCGGGAATGGGCGCAGATGGGAATCAATGTCAATGCAGTCGCGCCCGGGTTTACCCGCACGGATTTCAGCAAACCCATCTGGTCCAATCCGGACGTTGAAAAGATGATCTGTCAGGTCATTCCCAAGGGGAAAATAGCCGAACCGGAAGACGTTGTCGGGGCGGTGCTTTTTCTCGCGTCCAGCGCTGCGGATTATATCACCGGCGATACGATTTATGTCGATGGTGGAACCATGACCAGCTAAGCAGGGTAACGGAGGAAACGGATGAACAACAAGGGGATTTTCAGTCCGGTTATCGCGGACATTCGGGCCGGTATGAAACGCGGGAAAATTGTATCCGTCGATGACGCCATACGTGTCATTAGGGACGGCGATACGGTGTCCATCGACGGATTTATCGGCGGTTGTGCCCCGGAAGAGCTGCTTATTGGTCTGGAACGGCGCTTTTTGGCAACGGGCGAGCCGAAAAATCTCACGCTGATTTTTGCTGCCGGCATTGGTGACAGCAAGGAGAAAGGCATCAACCATCTGGCTCATGAAGGTTTGCTCAAGAGAGTGATTGCCGGACACTGGGGATTGGTGCCTAAACTTCAGCAACTGGCGCTGGCCGGAAAAATCGAGGCCTATAATTTCCCCCAGGGCGTCATTACGCATCTTTACCGGGATATTGCCGGGCACTCGCCGCGAACCATCACGCACGTAGGTTTGGGAACCTTTGTCGATCCCCGCGACCGGGGCGGAAAAGTCAATGCCATCACAACGGAGGATCTTGTCGATCTGATAAACTTTGACGGCAGGGAGTATCTGGCCTACAAAACACTGCCCATTTCCGTTGCGCTATTGCGTGGCACGACGGCGGATATGGATGGCAATATTACGATGGAAAAGGAAGCCTTCACGATGGAAGTTCTACCGCTGGCCATGGCGGCAAAAAATTCCGGAGGCTTTGTGATCGTTCAGGTGGAAAGAATCGCGGAGCGCGGCGCGCTCAATGCCCGCCAGGTTAAGATTCCGGGCATTCTGGTCGATTGTGTTGTTGTATCTAAACCTGAAAATCACTGGCAGACTTACGGCACATATTACAATCCGGCCTACAGTTGCGAATTCAAAGTGCCGACAGCCAGCATCGAGTCTTTACCGATGGATGAGCGCAAAATCATTGCCAGGCGCGTCGCCTTTGAGCTTCAGCCGAACATGGTGGTGAATCTGGGTATCGGTATGCCTGAAGGTGTGGCCAATGTCGCCAATGAGGAAGGCATATTCGATTATCTCACGCTGACGGCGGAAGCAGGTTCCATCGGTGGCATTCCCTCCGGCGGCCTGGACTTTGGCACGGCGACCAATATGGACTGTCTGATTGATATGCATTCCCAGTTTGATTTTTACGACGGCGGGGGATTAGATCTGGCCTGTCTGGGACTGGCCCAGATGGATTCACACGGTAATGTTAACGTAAGTAAATTCGGCACCAAGCTTGCGGGCTGCGGTGGTTTTATCGACATCACCCAAACCGCCAAAAAAATCGTCTTTGCGGGAACCTTCACGGCAGGAGCAGCCGAACTGTCCATTGTTGATAACAAGTTGAAAATCGTCAAGGACGGAAGCCTTAAAAAAATCATCAGGGATGTGGAACAGATTACTTTCAGCGGCAAAACCGCACAGCAAGGCAATCAATTGGTTTATTACGTCACGGAGCGGTGTGTCTTTATGCTGACGGGAAAAGGTGTAGAACTTATCGAAATCGCCCCCGGTGTTGATCTGGAAAAAGACATTCTGTTGCAGATGGAATTTAAACCGATCATTAAAAACATCCGCTTGATGGATGAACGGATTTTTAAGCCGGCGCCGATGGGATTGAAGGACGACCTCTTAAGCATTCCGATTAATGAGCGGCTCACCTACGATCCGGCGACCAATATTTTTTATGTCAATTTTGAAGGATTGGCTGTCAAGACCAGCAACGATATCGAAGCGATCCGCTCCCAGGTTACGAAAATCTGTGCCCCGCTGGGCAAACGCGTAAAGACGATAGTCAACTATGACAACTTCTCGATTGTTCCGGAACTGGAAGACGCGTACATTAAAATGGTCAAATTCGTGGTGTCCGAATATTACAGTGACGTAACCCGCTACACGACCAGCGCTTTTCTTCGCATGAAACTGGGGGACGAACTGAAAAAACGGCATCTTGCGCCACATATCTTTCAGTCCAAGGAAGAAGCCAGACAGGCGCTGGAAAAGAAAGGGTAAATGATATAGGGGGCAATAACCTAATGCCTAATCACCCGAAGGTGATGCGAGGGCACTCGAGGTTCCACGAAAATATTTTACCCCATAATCGTCAAAATAGTATTGAAAATATTTCATGAACAGGATAGAAGTCACGATAGCCTCTATATAGGGTAACATACAAACTGTCTTGGACAGTCAAAAAATAATAAGAAAGAAGAAAAATTATGCCGATTGAAATTAAGATGGAAGGCCAGGTGGCCGTTGTTACGTTGAATGAAGGGGAAAACCGTTTGAATCTGGATTTCCTGCAAAAGTTTATGGATGCATTAAATCATATTGAAAAAGAGACGAACGCCAATGTCCTGGTCGTGCGCGGCGCAGATGCAAAAATATTCAGCAACGGGATTGACTTGGACTGGCTGATGCCGATTATGCAGAAAAACGATTCGGCAACGGCAAAAAAATTTATTGAAACCATGATGGCGCTTTTCCGAAAAATTGCGCTGTATCCCATGCCCACGATTGTTGCAATGACCGGGCATGCCTTTGCCGGCGGCGCGATCATGTGCTGCTACTTTGATTTTCGTTTCATGCGGTCGGACCGTGGCTTTATGTGCTTTCCGGAAGTCGATCTGGGTATTCCGTTTCTGCCGGGCATGATGGCGGCCATGAAAAAAGCCATTCCGCGTTACAAACTCGATGAGATGGTGCTGACCGGAAAACGTTGCACCGCGCAGGAATGCGAGGATCACCACATTATTACAAAGGCCTGCCACATTGACCAGTTGATGGACGAGGTCATGAATTTTGCCAAACTTCAGAATAAGCGACGTCCGGTGGTTGACCTCATTAAAGCGGAAATGAA
>CAZOPH010000182.1:0-3406 GCA_964581635.1 uncultured Smithella sp. | reverse complement strand
GAAGAAGGCGGGCTGGCCAAGAAATTATTTGTCATGGGAGTGGAAAGCGGAAAGAAAAAGAGGGAGCTGGCGGCACAAGGTAAATCATGCTTTAAGACTAACCTGAAATTTAAGATTGCCGATGCGATAGTTTTCAAAAAAATACGTGAAAGACTTGGTGGCAGATTAAAGGGGTCCATGACAGGAAGCGCCCAGATGAATCCGGAAATTTCTCATTTTTTCTGGGATATGGGTGTCCCGCTTTATGACGCTTACGGATTAACCGAGACCTCGCCCGGTGCAACCATGAATTGCCCGGCGAAATACAAGATCGGCAGCATTGGCCCCCCCATGGGGCTTGGCAAAATCGTAATCGACAAGTCGGTTGTCGGGCCGAATTCAATTGATGGGGAGATCATCATTTATGGACCTAACGTGATGCAGGGTTACCATAACAAACCTGAAGCCACAAAGGCCGTTATGACGCCGGACGGTGGATTCCGGACTGGAGACCGCGGGCGCCTAGACGAAGAGGGCTTCCTGTTTATTACTGGTAGAATCAAAGAACAGTTTAAACTCGAAAACGGTAAATATGTGTTCCCGGTAGCCATTGAAGAAGATATCAAGCTGAACCATTACATTGAAAACGCTATGATCTACGGGGAGGGCCGAGAGTTTAATATCGCCTTGATCATTCCGGACTTTGTTGCCCTGGATAAATGGGCCGCCAAAAATAACCTGCCCAAGGACCATGCAGAGCTGTTGAAAAGGGAGGAGACAAAGAAATTCCTCGAAAATGAAATAGTTAATCAATTAAAGGCCACTTACGGAGGCTATGAAATTCCCAGGAAATTCATATTTATCGACCAGCCTTTTTCTCTGGAGAATGGCATGCTGACTCAGACGATGAAGCTTAAGCGGCGCGTTGTATTTGACAAATACAAGGACCAGATTGACAAGCTATACGCGAAATAGAATTCTTTGCCGGTTCAATCAGAATGATTGAGCCGGCAGGGCGGTTTTTTGCGACGATGTCCGGCAGTGGTGTCGCGGAATACCGATCCTGAAACAGAGAGGCACTTCGTTAAAGGCCGGCAATAAGCCGGCCTTTTTTAATCGCATTGAATGCCGGGACGGATTATTGAATTGCCGTCCTCCGGCACAGAGCAGCGAAGTTGGAAACCTTAGACTAGCTTCAGATAATTTTTGACCAAATACTCTGCGGTTTGCAAAGCGCCTTTGGCCGCGCCTAGCTTGGTGTTATGCGCCAGGCAGACATATTTGATGCCGTTTTCGATAATCGGGTCTTTACGAATACGGCCGACACTCACTGTCATGCCGCCGCCTTTATCGCGATCCGCGCGCGGCTGAGGCCGGAACGGATCATCAGTCACGTCAATCAGATGCGCAGGCGAACTGGGCAGATGCAGTTCAGCAAAATCCTTGCCATAATTCCTCATCACTTTTTTCACATCCTCCGGCGAACAGGGTTTTTCGGTTTGAACAAACGCACAAACCATATGACCATCAATCACCGGCACGCGTGTGCAGGTGGCGGTTATGCCGAACTTGGCGTCTTGAATGCTGTTGCCGGTAAATTTCCCCAAAATCTTCTGCGGTTCTGTTTCGACTTTCGGCTCTTCTCCCGGTATATAGGGAACAATATTTTCCATCATATCCATGGCGGAAAGACCGGGGGTACGGCCCGCGCCGGACATGGCCTGTAAGGAGGTCATCATAACCTGCTTGACACCGAAGGCATCGAGGATCGGTTTCAATGAAACGACCAGACCGGCAATGGTGCAGTTGGATTTGGGCGAAATAAATCCCTTCCAACCGCGGTTCTTCTGCTGCACAGCCAGAAGCGCAGCGTGATCCATATTGACGCCGCCCACCAGAATCGGGGTGTCTTCTTCATAGCGAAACGCCGAGGCGGTACTGATGACCGGAGTTGTTTTGGCATATTTGGGTTCCAATTCCTTGGCGGGGCCTGCATCCATAGTCGAGAAAATAATATCAACGGATGTCGGATCAAAGCTTGCCGCTTCTTCTACAACCATATTGGCGATGTCCGCAGGCAATTCCTCGGTGCACCACCAGCGCAAGGAACCGTTGGCGTCTTTCAGAGCGTCGATATATTTCTTTTCAGCCGAGCGTTCCGAAGCAACAAGTTTGGTAATCTGAAACCAGGGATGTCCGAGTAAACTGACGATCGCCTGTTGACCCACGATGCCGGTTGCGCCCACTATGGCAATTTTTAACATAAAAAATTTCCTCCAAAATTATTTGTTTTTTAATATTTCTTTTGTTTTTTTCACGTCCGCCGCGATCTGGCGCTTCAAACTTTCGGGACCGTCGA
This sequence comes from uncultured Smithella sp., assembly GCA_964581635.1. Taxonomy (GTDB): domain Bacteria; phylum Desulfobacterota; class Syntrophia; order Syntrophales; family Smithellaceae; genus UBA8904. The sequence continues at coordinate 1,068 of CAZOPH010000182.1, read as the reverse complement.
ATTTAACGATGTCCCGCAGCTTCTCCACAAAAAGCACATTTATTTTTTTCCCGCGCAGGTCACCCGCATAGTCCAGCAGGAAAACCTCAAACGTGGATGTGTAATCTTCAAAAGTCGGTTTTGCTCCAATGTTGAGAGCTCCCATGTATTGATGACCATCAACCGTGACAAATGCCGCGTAGATACCCGGTGGCGGCAACAGTTCCTTTTCCGGTTCGATGTTGGCGGTAGGATATCCCAGGCCGGCACCGCGTCCCGCACCGCTACCGACCGTGCCTGCAACATTGTAATAACGCCCCAACAATCGGGTTGCGGCTTGAACATCGCCGGCCAGAATGTCATTGCGGATTAGTGTGCTGCTGACGATCTCATCGTCTATTTTAAACGCCGGAATCACCTCCACTGAAAAACCGAGTTTTCGTCCCTGGCTCTTCAGGTAGGCGTCGTTGCCCTGTCTGGCTTGCCCGAATGTGTAATCATGACCGATAATAATTTTAGTAATAGCCAGTTTTTTCCATAGAAAATCCTGCACAAACTGCTCGGCGGTTATTTTGGAGTAATTCAGGTCAAAAGATATAATCACCGTCGCATCGACACCAAATTGTTTGAGCAAATTCAACTTTTCAGGCCGTGTGGTAATCAGGTAAAAAGGTTTAATGTTCGGGTGAAGTATCATTTTGGGATGGGGATCAAAAGTAATCACCAGCGACTTCTGTCCGGCGCTTTTTGCCTCGGAGGCAAGCATGCGGCAGATATGCTGATGACTTAGATGCACGCCGTCAAAATTACCGATGGTGACAAATGCTCCCCGGTAATCTTTTGTTATCCTTTCAATGCCTTCAAAAACAATCATTATTTCTTTCTACCACTTTCTTCAATTAGCGTTGCAACATAGCATTTTGGGTATTAAATTCAAGCTCATTTTAACTTGACAAGATGCCACCGTTCAGTATAGTCACTTCTCGCGTGCCGAAGTGGCGGAATTGGTAGACGCGCTAGGTTCAGGGTCTAGTGGGTGTACGCCCGTGATGGTTCAAGTCCATTCTTCGGCACCATTTGAAAAAACGG
>CAZOPH010000181.1:0-3413 GCA_964581635.1 uncultured Smithella sp. | reverse complement strand
GAGTTTGCCATCACCAATAAGCGCCTCATTATCAAGACCGGATTTATTTCCCGCAATACGTTCGAAATGAATCATTCCAAGATTGAATCCATCAACGTTAACCAGAGTATTTTAGGACGCATCCTGAACTACGGAACAATCGTCATCATGGGCACGGGGAGCACGCGCGAACCGTTTGAAGCCATCCGAGATCCGCTGAGATTCCGTAAGAAATTTTTAGAACAGCAGGGTTAGACAACAAACAGTCAATAGTTTTTCGCTTATTTATACTCTAGCTCCACTCTATCCGGCCGGTTAAAAACTTAAAAGGCCTATCAGAAAAACACCGACAGCTTGTAGGATTTATTCCTACCTTGAATTAGGACGGAAGCCGATACCGGAAGTCTTTTTAAAGGTGTATTCAGCAATTGCTTTTCAAGGGGTACATGTATTGCATCCGCCATATGTAATACGCCCCAACGTTAGTGGCCGGGGATTCAGATTACGCGTGTCTGACTACAGGAACGAGGCCCAACCGCGGGGCGTACCCCTCCTGAAAAGATTTCGATGATCCTATATCGCTTGAGAGCAGAAGCAAAGAGACACATGGCCGCAATGCTCATTGATAACAAAAGAAATCATGCCTTTCGGCTGAAAAAAAACAAAGGCATAAAAAATAAAAGGAGAAATCATATGGCTGAAATTAACGAAACAGATTTTTATGACAAGGTCTTTCCTGTGCCTGAGAGAGTAAGGGAAAAATCTTACATCAAGAGCAGGGCGGAGTATGATAAGCTTTACAAAGAGTCGATTACCGATCCGAATGCCTTCTGGGCTAAGATGGCAACCGAAAGATTGACCTGGTTCAAACCCTTTGACAAGAAGAAAGTGTCGGATTGGTCGTTTGACGCCAAAGATGTTCATTCCAAATGGTTTGAAGGCGGCAAACTCAATGTCAGCTACAACTGTCTGGACCGCCATCTGGCAACCAAAAAGAACAAGGCCGCGATCATTTTTGAAGGCAACGATCCCAACGACTGGAAAGTTTATACCTATTACGACATGTATCGCGAAGTAAACAAGTTCGCCAATGTGCTCAAAACCCTGGGCGTCAAAAAGGGCGATCGCGTTACCATCTTTCTGCCCATGATCGCGGAACTGTCCATCGTCATGCTGGCCTGTACCCGCATCGGCGCTATTCATGCCATCGTGTTCGGTGGATTCTCGGCGGAAGCTTTAAGAGACCGCATTAATAACTCCGGTTCGCAAGTGGTCATTACGTGCGACGGCACTTACCGCGGCGCGAAAGCAGTCCCCCAGAAAGATACTTGTGACAAAGCCGTAGCTCAGTGCCCCGGTGTCAAAACCATGGTTGTTGTGAAGCGCACCGGAACGGCAGTTAACATGAAGGAAGGCCGCGACATCTGGTACGAAGAACTGATGGCCAAAGCGGATAAATACTGCAAGCCCGAAGAAATGGATGCGGAAGATCCTCTGTTCATCCTGTACACCTCCGGTTCGACCGGACAGCCCAAGGGCGTCGTCCACACCCAGGCTGGTTATCTGCTCTATGCCTCCATGACTCAGCAGTTGGCTTTTGATGTCCGTGAAGATGATACGTACTGGTGCACCGCCGACATCGGCTGGGTTACGGGTCACAGTTACATCGTTTACGGCCCGCTGTGCAATGGCCACTCCAGCATTCTTTTCGAAGGTGTTCCCAACTATCCGGACTTTGGCCGGTTCTGGGCGGTCGTCGAGAAATACAACGTCAATAACTTTTATACCGCACCCCCTGCGATCCGCTCCATCGCCAAAGAAGGTGACCAATGGGTCGATGCGCACGATATTTCCTCGCTGCGCGTTCTGGGTTCGGTCGGTGAACCGCTCAACCCCGAAGCCTGGTGGTGGTATTACAATAAAATCGGCGGCGGCCGCTGCACGATTTCCGATACCTGGTGGCAGACGGAAACTGGCGGACATATGATCCTGCCTCTGCCCGGTGCGATAGACATCAAGCCCGCGAAAGCCATGGTGCCGTTCTTCGGCGTTGTTCCGGTTTTGTTTGACGAAGAAGGAAAAGAAATCAAAGGCGTCGGCAAAGGCGCACTCTGCATTAAAAATTCGTGGCCCGGCATAGCCCGCGGTTTGTGGGATGACAAAGAAGGCCGGTTCGTCGAGAATTACTTTGTACAGTTCCCCGGCACGTACTTCTCCGGCGATGGCGCGGAACGCGATGCCGATGGCGATTACAAAATCACCGGCCGTGTCGATGACGTTATCAATGTTTCCGGTCACCGACTGGGCACCGCGGAAGTCGAGGCAGCTTTGACTTCTCATCCGGATGTCGCCGAAGCGGCGGTTGTCGGATTTCCCCATGACATCAAAGGGCAGGGGATCTTCGCCTATGTTACTTTGAACAATAATGTGGAAAAGACTGAAGAACTCAAAAAAGCGCTGGTCGCGCACGTCCGTAAGGTTGTCGGTCCGATCGCGTCACCCGACCAGATTCAATGGGCGGATGGTCTGCCCAAGACACGTTCCGGTAAGATCATGCGCCGTGTTTTGAGAAATGTCGCCGCGAAAACGTTCGGTGACTTCGGTGACACGTCCACCCTGGCGGATCCGCATGTGGTCGATGATCTGGTTGCCAATCGAAAGAAACTGGGTTAGCACCCCTTCAATGCGGGGGCGGTAACAACCGTCTCCGTCATTGTGAAGTCCCTCCTCCAAATGCCGTTTCCCGGAAAATCGAGAAACGGCATTTCCTTCTGACATTCAAACAAAAACCTCGACCTGAGTGAAACCATCCTCATAGGAATACTTCACCTCATATCCGAGACTCCTAAGAGTCTGCTTCATAATATGGTTTGTCGAATCAACGATGGAGACGAACCGGGAAATGCCATGTTCCCTGCCGATAGCAAAGATTTTTAACAGCAATGATTTGCCAAGGCCGCAATGTTGCCAGTCGTCGCGGACCAAAACAGCAAAGTCTGTAACCTTATCGATAGATTCATAGCCATAACGGGCTACACCGATAATCGTATCTTTCCCTTCCTCTCCGATCACGGCGGCCAGGGCAAAATTATTATTGTAATCGAGATGCGTGAGTTGAAAAAGAAGATCTTTGGAAAGGGCGCTGACGGGCCTTAAAAACCGCAGATAGAGGGATTCGGCAGAAAGCCTGCGAGATAAATCAACAATGAGAATTTCGTCTGTATCCAAAACCGGCCTGATCCATACCTCTTTCCCATCTTTAAGCACAAACCGGCTTTCATATTGGACCGGATAATTTTTCTGAACGCTGGACAACATCTTGATCTCTGTAATCCCGCTACTGCGGGACAAGCTTTCATTCTCTGTAGCTTGCTGCGAAGAGGTTACTCTTATGACAAATTCAGCGACATCGAAACCATATTTTCATCTTTGGT
>CAZOPH010000180.1:0-3424 GCA_964581635.1 uncultured Smithella sp. | reverse complement strand
AAGTCAAAGTCGGTGATTCCGTCAATGAAGGCCAGGTTCTGGCCATCCTCGAATAGAACGCATCTTCTTATCCGAAATGAACAAACCCGTTGCATTTATGTGTCAGGCATAAAACAACGGGTTTGTTTTCTCAAGATCATTTTTCTGCATTGCTGTATTAAATTTTCACAGAACAACTTTGAGTCTTTCCATAACCTCCAAAGAAATCTTGCTTAACTGAATTCTTTATTTTAAGTCATTTTTGACTGATAATTATACGAAGAATGACTGGCGTCATAAAATGTTAGGTGTCCTTAATTGACGACCAATCTCATTCTGCTCCTTTCCTCATACCTTTTCCAGGATATCAATCCCCAGAGAGGCTTCTTCCGCACCGACGACTCCACCACCGTTGATATGCATGCCAATTTTTGCGCCTTTGACCTGACGTTTGCCTGCCCGTCCCCGAAGTTGCGTAGCCAATTCATAGACCTGGGCCAGACCGGTACAGCCGACGGGGTGTCCTCGGGAAATCAATCCGCCGCTCACATTTGTGGGAAGCTCACCTCCCAGGGATGTGGCTCCGGAAGAGCAGTATTCTCCGGCATGTTCCGGCTTGCAAAACCCGGCCTGTGAGGTCTGATATATTTCACCAAAGGTGGTTGCATCATGAACTTCGAGAAGATGGATGTCCCGAGGTGACAATCCGGATTGTCGAAAAGCGATCTCCGCTCCTCGCCCTGAAATGTCTTGATCATAAACACTCCGGTCCCTGCCCGAAATCAGGATCGAAGCCCGAATGAGAAGGGGATCTTTGATATCGGGATGTTCCTTTAGATACTTTTCCGAGCAGACGATCGCGGCGGCGCAACCTTCTCCCGTGGGGGCGCACATGGGACGGGTCAAAGGGTAAGTGACAAGTTTGTCCGCCATGACCTCCTCCCAAGTCATATCTTTCCGATACTGGGCTTTGGGATTCATCGTGCTGTGGTGATGGGTTTTGGCGCAAATCTTGGCCAGTTGCTCTTGGGTATAGCCATATTTTTTCATACCATACAAAGCCTTAACAGCATAATAATCCATAAAAGGACTTCGATCACCCCCAACCGTCGTATTCTCGAAAGGTATGCCTAGCAGCACCGATTTCTGATGACGCCAATGCTCGATGTAACTATCTTTACGATCCTGTTCACATCCTGCCCAGAATGCGGCCAAGCCCATATACGGAAGAGCCGCCTTGATCTCGGGAAATTTGTCGATAGTTGTCAGATCAGGTAACATCTTTTCGATACCTATGGCCAAGCCCACATCCGATACTCCGGCCAGAATATGATTTACCGCCTGATTCAAAGCCGTTGTCGCCGTGGCGCAGGCGTTCTCCACATTGACGATAGGCATCTTCTCAAATTTGAGGCGGCGGAGCACGACCTGGCCGCGAACACAGTGTTGACTGGTAAGCATGCCTTGAACGCAGTTTCCGTACCATATGCCACCGATGGCGTCTTTATCTCCCTCGTAGCTGAGTCCCGCATCCTCCATGGCTTCCCGGATAGCTCCCTCGCACATGGATTCATATGATCCCGCCATTTTGGTGATCGGAATCATACCCACACCGATAATATACACTTTTTCTTTCATTGGTCTTCCCCCTATGATTTATAATAATCGGAGAGACTCCCCTGCTCCTTTTGAAAAGTGAGGAGATTCTGCCACGTCACATCCTATTTGGGCGCCATGCGTAGCGCTCCATCCAGTCGGATCACCTCGCCGTTTAAATAAGGATTCAACAATACCTGCTCCACAAGCAGTGCAAATTCCTCCGGTTCACCAATTCTTTTTGGGAAAGGCACGGAATTATTCAGCGCCTGTATAGCCTCCGAAGGTAGCATAGCTAAAAGCGGCGTATTGAAAAGTCCCGGAGCAATCGTAACAACACGAATCCCGAGACTTGAAAGATCCCGGGCCATGGGCAACGTCATGCCCACCACAGCGCCTTTGGAAGCGGCATAGGCGGCCTGGCCGATCTGGCCGTCAAAGGCCGCTGTACTGGATACATTGACGATCACCCCTCTTTCACCTTTTTCATTTGGTTCGTTTAGGCTCATGGCAAAGGCAGCTTTGCTGGCAACGTTGAAAGTACCTAGAAGGTTAAGGCGGAGGATTTTTTCAAAAATAGGCAATGAATGGGGTCCGTTTTTTGAGACGGTTCGTTCGACCCATCCCGTTCCGGCAGCATTGACACAAAAATGAATACCACTAAATTGGTCTTTCGCTTTCGCGATGCTGTCATTCACGTTCTCTTCCTGGGTCACATCCGTTATGCAGAAGAGTACATTCTTGCCCAACTCCGCAGCCAGAGCGTTTCCCTTTTCTTGCTGGACATCGAAAATGACGGCATTTCCTCCGGCATTGACGATTCGCCTCACCACCGCCGCCCCCAGACCGGAAGCGCCTCCTGTAATCAAAGCGGTACGATTCCTAATCTCCATAGCATCCTCCTTGAAATATCATTTTCCCCTCTAAATGAAGGGAAATGTAATGAAACATGCATCAAGATATCTTTTCTGCTTTTTCCCTCCTTGGCCGAAGGCTTATTGGCGGAATGGTCTTCCTAGTGGATAGGAAAACCGCTAAATACCTTCCCGTTGCAACCAGTTGTGGTAGGAAACCATCCGCGGGACAGAACCTTGACGGCCCTCTCGGGGGTCATAAAAGCGATTCCGCTGTATGGGCTTCCGGGGATCTCGGTAATGTTCCGGCTATGAACATCATCGAGGAACGCACCCAAGATGGGTTTCCTATATTTTACCATCAGCTCTGCACTGCGCTGGAATACCTCAGCCTCCGATTCCTTATACATCTTAATGCCCATATCGTAGTATTCTTGTTGGATTGCCTGTCCGGTATCGCGGGCTGCCTTAACCATCGTATCGATCAGTCGAAGTCTTCCCACGACGCCCAAATGAACGATGGCATCGCATTGATCCCATTGGGCAAGGATTTCCAAAACCTTCACGGGTATTTCTGCGCCCATCTCACCCAGGAGATCAACAAGATTCTCCTTGCTCCAGAAGAAAGGAGGCAAAATCTGATCAATTTTGTTGATGACGTCGGCTGTCAGATGCAGTATTTCCAAGCCTGCCTCGATGCATAGGTCCGTCGTTACGACTTTCGCCTGTTCCAGTAGCTTTTTAATATCTATGTTTTGTCCCCTCATCAGCTCTCAGATGGGAAGAGAGTAACGGTTAAATTGTGGAGTGCGATTTTTTATGTTCAACACGCACTATTCATCGTTCTTAATCCATACACCAATGTTTTTATAGGTCTCACGCAACAAACGATGGTGTTCCCTTTGGGTACTGTATTCCAGAACCTTGGGTTTGAGCCAGCCCTCAAAGTGTTCGACAAAACCTTTGGTCGTGAACCGACCCGAGTTCTGATAGGC
>CAZOPH010000179.1:0-3426 GCA_964581635.1 uncultured Smithella sp. | reverse complement strand
ACTCTATTTGATTTTTATCGGGCATTATTATACAAAATAACTGGCAGTATAAACATGCATTTTGGCTTTATTATTTACCACAATTTTCTTGGCGTTTCCAGCGACAGAAAAACGAGAACATGGCGTGGGCGCGTCTGCCGCCTTTTCAGGAGTTCATAATGAATGAATTTAGTATACTCATCACTTTCACCGGAAGTTTGGCTTTAGCCCTGATTTTCGGCTATATCGCACACCGTCTGAAGTTATCTCCCATCATTGGCTATTTGCTGGCTGGTGTTGTGGTCGGACCCTTTACTCCGGGTTTTGTTGCCAACCGCACGATTGCTGAACAGTTAGCAGAAATCGGCGTCATCCTGTTACTCTTCGGTATTGGATTACGCTTTAACCTGCGTGAACTGGTCGCGGTATGGCGACTGGCCATACCGGGAGCACTGATCCAGAGCACGATATCCACGACCGTGCTCGCATTGATTTTACATCTGATGGGATGGGATTGGGTTTCTGGAATCATCCTGGGAATGGCCATTTCGGTTGCCAGTACAGTTGTGATGTCCCTTGTTCTGGCCGAGTGGCATGATTTGCATGCCAAAATCGGTCATATCGCGATCGGCTGGACGGTTGTCGAAGATATTCTTACTGTGGCCATGCTGCTCCTACTGCCTATTATTTTTGCCCCGGACAGGGGCGTGGAGCACAGCATCGCATCAGTGCTTGGCCTGGCGGCTCTCAAGGTTGCGGGTCTGGTTATCATCGTTGTTGTATTGGGAATATGGATGATTCCCTGGACGCTGGAACGCATAGCCAAAACCCGCTCACGGGAGCTTTTTACACTGGCGGTGCTGGTTCTCGCCATCGGGATCGCCGTTGGCTCCGCCAAAATTTTCGGAGTTTCGATGGCTCTCGGCGCGTTTCTTGCCGGACTTGCCGTCGGCCGTTCTGAATTTGCCGCACGGGCAGCGAACGACGCGCTGCCGATGCGCGACGCGTTTGCCGTGCTCTTTTTCGTTTCGGTAGGCATGCTGTTTGACCCCCGGAGTCTTATTGAGATTCCTCTGGTGATCGGGGTCGTAATGTTCGTGGTCATTATCGTTAAACCGTTGGCTGCCATGATGACTGTGAGGGTTCTCGGTCAGCCTCTGGCAACGGCCATTCCGGTTGGAGCGGCTTTCTCACAAGTGGGCGAGTTCAGCTTTATTCTTGGTACTGTTGCTCTCAGTCTCGGGCTGATCAATGCTGCGGGATGGAATGCTCTGGTAGCGGCATCTATTCTGTCTATTGGCCTTAACCCTTATATTTATCGCTTGGCTCGTCGGTTGTCATCGGGAAAGATCAAAGAAACGCATCCTATTGTTTCAACTCCGCGTCCGGCATTAAATCCCAACCATTGCATCCTGATCGGCTATGGACCGGTGGGAAAGATTGTGCACCATCTTCTCAAGGAACGTGGTGTTGACATTACCGTCATTGATCTCAACCTCGATACCGTGAGGATGCTGCGCGATCTCGGAATCCATGCGCTGTATGGGGATGTTTTGAGACCCGGAACTCTTGATGAAGCCGGGATAGCAACGGCCGGGAGCCTTATCATAAGTACGGATATCGAAGATGCGGCTGAAGTGATCAAGCAGGCACATCACCTTAACCCCGATTTGCATGTCATGGCTCGCTGCGCGCATCTCCGCGACGCCCAGGCGCTGCGCAATGCGGGTGCCAATGTTGTTGCTGCCGGTGAGGCTGAAGTTGGTGTTGCGCTGGCTGAAGTGGTTACGGCCGGCGATCAGATGGCTTGCGATGTCGGCGTTGAACATCGGGAAACGATTCGGCGTATTCTGTATGATTCGCCACAGGTCCGAACCGTTGTTCCGACATCAAGAAAATATAAAAGTTATCTGGGTAAATAGGGGAGTTCTTATCGCTGTATTCAATAAGTGAAGCAATGGAGGCTTTCACTTCTTGAAGGGAACATTGCACCTGGAGTCTTAATGTTTGATTACATTCATGCCGCCTGTGGGAAAGAAATTATTTTAATGTCTGTAATCTTCAAAGTGACTGCCGAAGGATGCCTGGCTTACGGCAATCGAAATCTGCTTTACATTGAGGGGCTCACCACCGTCGGTAGCGCCTGCTGCGGCATGATAGAATGCCGAGTTATCCATGTTCCCGGTTTTGTTGTTTCCTGGCATTACAAGATGGATCATGCTTCCGGCAATCCCTTAAGTAAAGTGGAACCGATCACGAATCTTTCCACTCTCGTAGATGTGAAAAAGTTACTGTTCAAAACATTTCCTTCATCCCTGTTCCTTTTTTCTTAGCTACCTGTTTTTCGGTATTTTATCCAACCACTCGTTAAAAGTATACGAATGCTTTAGTTTACAGGCCAGGACACCTCACCCAGGGCCATACGGCACAAATCGGTAATAAATATTTTAGGTAAACCGGCCTTTGAGGTCTGATCGCGCATCACAGCATCGCACATGGGACAGATTGTGATCATGGCTTCGGCTCGGTTATCGATTGCATCCTTAATGTTATCGTTCTGGATATTCATCGCCAGCTCTCTGTTGACGGCAAGCGCCGGCCCTCCGCAGCACAGGGCGTTCAGGCCCTCGTATTTTCTTGAAACGCGTTCTACCCCGATCAGATCGAATATTTCATTGAGCCAGACGTCCTGCTCCGGTATCCACCGGACGGCGCAGTTCGGCTGGTAGGCAACTTTCTTGTTCAGTTTGGTAATATCGCTTTGGTTGTTCTTCAAATAGTCACGCATATATTCAAAAAGGTGCCTGTATATGTAAGGCACATCAATGCCCAGCTCCTTGGCTTTGACGTGAGCCAGAACATATCCTTCGTTATGAATATAAACGATGTCTTTGCCCAACGCAGCCAGTGCTTCGATCACCTTTCGGCCATATTTTTCGGCAAGGCTCGCTCCGCCCATGTGGCCCATACCGACCAGGGAAGCATACTGGCTTCCGCGAACCACGGTCATGCCCTTGAACAACCTGCTTTCGAGCGTGCCTTCCGGAAACTGTTTGAATTGGAAGGAATCCAAGGAGAGAACGGGCTTATCAGGAGCCCCCTCTATGACTTGACTGCGTCCGCTACCGTCTTCAAACGCCTTGGTCAACATGTCAATATAAGGTTTAAAGTTTGCGACGATGGAACCGGTCCCGATCTTCTCCTGCATTTTGTAGATAAGATCAGCCGGATCAGCCCCGGTCGGGCAGTTTTGAAAACAGGCATTACAGGTGATGCAACGGTCCAGGATCTCCGCCCCTTTTCCCTCCATGAGAAGTTTAATTTCACTTGCGGCCTTGTCCTTTTCGTAATCGACATAACGGCACTTTACCAGACAATCGCCACATAAATCGCATTTTGAAGCATCCCACATTTTTCACCCCCGTTAAAGTTGGTTGGGTAAAATCC
>CAZOPH010000178.1:0-3459 GCA_964581635.1 uncultured Smithella sp. | reverse complement strand
CTTCGGAAAAATCAAGATACCGGGAAAGTTGTTTGCCCAGACACTTGGCATTGTGATCAATTTGCTCGCGGGTGAGCACCTGGCGCATCTCCGTTTTGCCGCTGGGATCACCGATCAGCCCGGTACCGCCACCGACAAGCGCGATGGGCCGGTTGCCGCTTTTCTGCATGTGCGCCAACGCCATAATAGGCACCAGACTGCCGATATGCAGGCTTGTGGCGGTGGGATCAAAACCGATATAGCAGGTCACGGGGCCTTTGGCAAAAAGCTCGGTAATCAAGGCCTCGTCTGTAATCTGCTCGACAAAACCCCTTTCCTTTAAAATCTCATAAGCGCTCTTCATCTGACGCCTCCGTTTAATCGTTGAGCTTGACGCTGATCCTCTCGATGGCACGAGCCCTGCCGCTTTGCGTGTCAATATCCAACAGGACGCCCTGCAGACGAATATCGCCTTTGGCTACATCAAATCTATTGGGCATCTGTGTTAAGAATTTTTCGATAACGGTGTCTTTTTTGATGCCGATAACCGAATCAAACGGTCCAGTCATCCCCACATCACTGATATAAGCGGTTCCCCCTGGCAGAATCTCGTCATCCGCCGTCTGCACATGCGTGTGCGTACCCAGCACCGCGGATACCTCGCCGTCAAGATACCAGCCAAGTGCCTTCTTTTCTGATGTCGCTTCCGCGTGCATATCAACGATGATGACATTGGTTTTTGCTTTAAGCCGGGTGATTTCTCTTTTGGCCGTGACAAACGGACAATCCATCGGCGACATGAATATTCTGCCGGCCAGGTTAAGCACGCCGACATAGTCTCCCGCGGCGGTCGGCATTAACACCGACCCTTTTCCCGGCACAATCCCCGGATAATTGGCAGGTCGCAGGAGTGTTTCATAATCCTCGATAAACCCCAGCACTTCTTTTTTATCCCAGATATGATTCCCGGACGTCAGGATGTCAATGTGCGCATCATAAAGCTCTTCCACAATCTCACGGGTAACGCCGAAACCGGACGCCGCGTTTTCACAGTTGGCAATCACCAAATCTACGCCATGGCTGCCAACCAGCAACGGCAGAAGCTCCTTCACCGCCCTGCGTCCGGGCTTGCCTACAATATCGCCAATAAAAAGAATTTTCATTTATACTCTTGTTTGCACACCTTTATTTGGCAAAATTCGATACGCGGGTTTCCCGAATGACTGTCACCTTAATCTGTCCCGGGTACGTCAATTCATTTTCGATTTTCTTGATGATATCGTTGCAAAGCATCACGGCATCATTATCGGAAATCTTTTCGTTTTCAACCATAATTCGGATTTCGCGACCTGCCTGAATTGCAAAGCACTTATCAACGCCGTTGAAAGAATGCGCGATCTTTTCGAGTTCTTCCAAACGCTGAACGTACGTTTCCAACATCTCGCGACGTGCTCCCGGTCTGGCCGCCGACAGTGTATCGGCCGCCTGCACCAATACACCCAAAAGCGTGTTGTTGCGCCCGTCGTCGTGGTGCGTCGCTATCGCCTGAACGATGCGCGGACTTTCACCAAAACGCTTCGCAAAGTCGGCACCGATGGCCGCGTGCGTTCCTTCAATTTTATGGTCCACCGCTTTGCCAATGTCGTGCAGCAGTCCCGCACGCTTGGCTTCCTTGATATTCATTTTCAGCTCAGCGGCCATTAATCCGGTCAAATAAGCCACGTCAATGGAGTGTTGCAGAACATTTTGCGAATAGCTGGTGCGGTATTTAAGCGCACCCAGCATATTGATGATTTCCGGATGAATGTCGTGAACGCCGCAGTCGAATGACGCCTTTTCGCCGGTTTCGCGGATGATCTGTTCTACTTCCGTCCGCACTTTTTTGACGATATCTTCTATCCGGCCGGGATGAATGCGTCCATCCTGAATGAGCCGTTCAAGTGAAATCCTGGCCACTTCTCTGCGAATCGGATCAAAACTGGAAAGAACAACCGCTTCGGGTGTGTCATCCACGATCAGGTCAATCCCGGTGGCCGCTTCAATCGCACGGATATTACGACCTTCGCGCCCGATGATGCGGCCTTTCATTTCTTCGCTGGGCAGATTGACAACGGATACCGTATGTTCCGCAACATAATCTCCCGCGTATCTTTGAATAGAATAGGCGATGATTTCACGCGCTTTCCGATCCGCAGTCAGTTTTGCTTCCTCTTCAGCTTTGCGGACAAGCGCCGCTGCATCGCGCTTGGCTTCCGACTCCATGGATTGAATCAAAATATTTTTTGCTTCTTCCGGCGTAATACCCGCGAGCTTCTCTAATTTGTCTTTTTGTTCTTCCACCAGCGCATCTACTCGCTTGTGTTTTTCCTCCAGGGCATGTTCTTTTTGAGTCAATGCTTTGTCCCGTCCTTCAAGGCTTGATTCTTTTTGTGACAGGGCATCGATGCGCTTGTCCACATTCTCCTCTTTGACCCGGATACGTCTTTCCAATCCTTCAAGATCAGTTTTAACATCTTTGGTCTCTCGGTCAAAATCCGCCTTCATTTTCAGCAGATTTTCCTTGGCCTGCAAAATCGATTCTTTTTTGATGGTTTCTGCTTCTTTTTTGGATTCCTCAACAATCCGAGCCGCCAGACTTTCCGATGCCTTGATTTTCTTGGCCGTAAACATTTGTTTTAGAACGGAACCGACAACAGCGCCCACCAAAACCGCAACCACTATAAACAGGACTGATAAACCGCCATCTAACATTTTTCTTACCTCCTCTTTATCCCACCTAAAACAATGCCTTACGAAACTTCTTAAAATAACTGGGCAAAGTACCTAAGCAGGATTATATTTAAACCTTCCGGTTCGTTTGAATGAACAACTTCGCCGAAGGATTCATGGATCACTTTAATTTAAATGTATATCAATGGATAAAGGAAGGGCAGTGACAATAAAATCCCCGCCTATGCCGTGTTAATCACGATTTTGAACCTTTCTACAAGTGGGCGCCTGGTATTGTTTGTTTCAGGCTTCCCACCACCCGACCACGGGAAGAGCGGACATGCACACCGCAAACAAGAATAGGCCCCAAGTTCAAATTGTTGGCTCAAAAACAGATGACAATCACGTACATCGCAGGGGTAAAAATCTTTTAATTAACTTGCTTTTTCAATCAGTTGAATCAATTTTTCGGACCGTAGTTCTAACTGATCACACAGGTCCTGATTAACTCCCTTTAATTTTAAATAATCTTCTGAAATGTTCAAAGCTGCCAGGATAGCGACGTCCAATGTCCTGAGTCCATCCCTAGATCGCACAATTTCTTCCATCTTATCATTGACAAACCGGACAACATTGGCCACTTCGTCATCTTCCGCATCACTTGTAACCGCAAGTTCCTGTCCTAAAATTTTAATGTCGTAACGCTTTTTCAAATTCCACGCCCTGGAAGCTTATTTTACCACCTCTATATCTGCAAGTAAATCAAGCAGT
>CAZOPH010000177.1:0-3464 GCA_964581635.1 uncultured Smithella sp. | reverse complement strand
AGGGATATTGAGGACATGTGCAATCAATCAGCAGCAGTTACGAGGCAATTCGGGCCAGTTTCATCCAGCTCGAGTTTTCCCAGCTTTGATGGACTGCTGAAGGACTTTCCAAAGCAGGATTCAGACCGCATTTCAACGCAAAATACCGGTGAAGCGCCAAACAACCGGTTAATTCGGGATGGAACACGGTAACCAAAATACTGTTATTTTCCGCTGCTGCTATATAATCGTCCATGCGAAGCAGAACCTTAACATTTGTTCCTACACGAAGGATTTTCGGTGAGCGGATAAACGTTAAAGGGATCAGCTCATCGGACACAGCCTTAATGATTGCTTCACTTTTAAAACTGTCGAGCTGGCTACCGAACCCATTGCGTAAGATTTCAATATCGATCAGACCCAGACAAGGTTGCTCACAGACTACCCTTTCGGCCAGCAAAATTGCGCCGGCGCAGGTACCCCAGATTTTCATGCCCCGCCGGTGATGCTGCCGGATCACATCTTTCAACTCGAAAATAGTAAGAAGGCGCGACAGACAGGTGCTTTCACCGCCGGGAATAATCAGACCCGCCAGATACGTAAAATCCTCCGCCTGCTTGACTCGCTTATAGGGAAGCCCTAACCTTTCCAGATGTTCCAGATGTTCGTGAACGCCGCCTTGTAAATCCAAAACACCCATGAATTCCGGTTGATGTCTAACCAAATGTACCGGCATAACGCTTGTTACCAGCCTCGCTTTGCAAGAATCTGTTCCGGTGGAATCTGGCCGATTTCCAAGCCGGGCATCGCCCCGCCTAGATCCATCGACGCTTCCAGAACTTTTTGCGGATCGTTGAAATAAGCAGTCGCCTTCACAATAGCGCGCGCGCGTTTGGCCGGATCTGCAGATTTAAAAATGCCGGAGCCGACAAAAACACCGTCGCAGCCCAACTGCATCATCAGGGCCGCATCGGCGGGAGTGGCTATGCCGCCCGCTGCAAAATTGACCACCGGCAGACGTCCCAGTTCTTTGACTTTCAGCGCCAGTTCATAAGGCAAGCCGTTATTTTTGGCAAATCCGGTCACTTCCTCCACCGGCATTTGTGCCAACTGACGGATTTCACGGTTCATCGTTCTCATGTGACGCACAGCTTCTACAACGTTTCCCGTTCCCGCTTCGCCCTTAGTGCGGATCATTGCCGCACCTTCGGCAATTCTCCTTAGTGCTTCGCCCAGGTTGCGTGCCCCGCAAACAAACGGAATGGAGAATTTTGTCTTATCAATATGGCATTCTTCATCGGCCGGCGTCAGGACTTCGCTTTCGTCAATGTAGTCAATGCGCAGGGCTTCCAGCAATTGTGCTTCCACAAAATGGCCGATTCTGGCCTTGGCCATGACTGGAATCGAAACGGCCTTTTTGATTTCGGCAATCATGGCCGGGTCGGACATTCTGGCGACCCCACCGTCCTTGCGGATATCCGCCGGTACGCGTTCCAGCGCCATGACGGCTACGGCCCCCGCCTCTTCCGCGATTTTAGCCTGTTCCACATTGGTGACATCCATGATGACGCCGCCTTTCAGCATTTGCGCCAGCTGGACATTTAATTCATATCTTTTTGCATCCACTTTCTATACGCCTCCTGACTTTCTAATGTATATTCCCTTATAATTCTCCGCAATTTTAAGCTAATTTAATCATCTGATTCTAAGAATACAAATGGGTTTTCGTCAAGCAGAATAATTCAAGAGCTACCAGAGTATTCGAGTCTTAATATTTTGATCGCATAGGTAATTTTTAATCTGCGAGATCGTATAAGTTCGGTAATGCACCATCGAGGCAATCAGCGCTGCGTCGGCTTTCCCTTTTGTGAGCACATCCGCCAGGTGTTCAGGCTTGCCTGCGCCGCCGGAGGCGATCACCGGAATATGAACATTTTCCGAAATGAGCGAAGTTAAATTAATCTCGTAGCCATCTTGCATGCCGTCGGCATCAATGGAATTGAGACAAATTTCTCCCGCACCTAAACGCTGGGCCTCCTGTGCCCACCAGAGCGCGTCGATGCCGGTATGTTTTCTTCCTCCTTCAATGACGATTTCGTATCCGGAGGGGGTTTGTCCGGAAACTTCCACCTTCTTCACATCCATTCCCAGCACAACGCATTGACTGCCGAAAGCCCTTGCACCTTGTGTGATGATAGCCGGTTCGAGAACCGCCGCCGAATTCACACTGATTTTTTCTGCTCCGGCTCCAATAACCTTGCGCATATCGTCCAGATTCCGGATGCCGCCGCCCACGGAAAAAGGAATAAAAATGGTTTCAGCCACTCGCCGCACGACATCGATCATGATATCGCGTTTATCGGATGACGCTGTGATGTCATAAAAGACAATTTCATCCGCTCCCTGCTCGTAGTATTCCCGGGCTGCTTCCACCGGATCGCCGATATCGATATTGCCTTTAAATTTAATACCTTTGGTTAATTTGCCGTCGCGCACGTCCAGGCAGGGAATTATTCTTTTAGAAATCATGGCCCCTCCATGCGCAGAAATTTTTCAGAATTTGAAGCCCTGGTCTGCCGCTTTTTTCCGGGTGGAATTGCATGGCGATCAGATTTTTCATAGCCAAAACCGAGCAGAAGGTCATTCCGTAATCCGTTGTCCCCAAAACCGCCGCTTCGCTTTCCGGCGACGGATAGTAGGAATGGACAAAGTAATATTCCGCCGCAGGATCAATGTCCGCAAACACCGGATGATTCTGCTTGAGATTAACACTGTTCCAGCCCATGTGCGGAATCTTCAACGCCGAGCCGGCGGACTTTAAAGAATTGGGGAAGCGTTTTGTCGAACCGGCAACCAAGCCGATACAGTCCGTATTGTTTTCTTCGGAGCGGTCCAGGATGATCTGCGTCCCCAGACAGATGCCCAGAATCGGTTTTCCGGATTGAAAACATTGTTTGAGCCACCTATCCAGTTTTTTGTCCTTGAGGTAAGCCATTGCCTCGCCCGCCGCGCCGACCCCCGGAAAAATAGCATGGGATGCAGCATTGAGCATTTTTGTATCATCTGTAATGACAAAATCCTGGCCGATGGAATGCAGTGCCCGCGCCACACTTGTAATGTTTCCGGCGTTATATTCGATAATTGCGATCATGTTTGTTCAATTCTTTTTAAAATGGATATGAATACTTTCTACTTTCTAAGTTTTATTAGCAAAGTTTATGCCCGAACGCCATTTTCAATTTCAGTCATCCAGGGTGCCAGACTTTTTCAACCGGCTTGTTCAGCGGCGCGCTTTTCGACCCAGAAGAATTGGATGGGTTTTACCACCGAAATAATGAATATAACGAAGTATCCATTGACAATAGATATGCTCTGTGCGATATGCATAACGGTGATATCGAAGAACCTCTCGAACTTGGTCCATTAATTGAGTTCAGGATTTGGGTGGAACTTTGGTTTACTATTTTCCATGTTTTCCACCTTAA
>CAZOPH010000176.1:0-3474 GCA_964581635.1 uncultured Smithella sp. | reverse complement strand
AACCCGGGTGAAAAAAATAGAAGAAAATGCGGTGGTCGTCGAAGTTCAAGGTGAAGAGAAACGGATTGAGCCGGTTGCCCAAGTCATTGTGGCGATAGGTGTAACGCCCAGAACTGAACTTAAAGACATGCTGGCGAAAAAAGGCATACGTCATTTTGTTGTGGGTGACGCTGCCGCGCCCGGAAGGATCATTGAGGCAACGACGGATGGGGCAAAAGCAGCGTGGGAGCTTTAAGAAAGGTTTAAGAAGAGGGGACGGTCGTGAAAGTTTCCTACATGGTCTGGTGAGTCTTCACCCAAGACAAACCCGAAAGAGATATTGCATACAACGGCTCTAGATTACCGCAATCAAGTGATGGCCCATTATCTATGACCCAAATATTGATTGTTTACCATTCCCAAACCGGACATACAAAGCAGATGGCTGATGCAGTTTTTGAAGGTGCGAAGGCGATTGACGGTGTCGAAGTCAGTCTGAAGAAAGCTGACGAGACGACTCTTGATGATCTGCTGAATTGTGACGGTCTGGCCGTTGGTACACCGGAGAACTTCGGATACATGTCCGGCATGATCAAAGATTTTTTTGACCGCACCTACGTTGAGGCACAGGATAAAGTCTTTCGCAAACCTTATGTCGTCTTCATCAGTGCGGGCAATGACGGTTCGGGTGCATTGAGGGCTATTGAACGCATCGCCCTAGGCTACAAACTCAAAAATGTTTTCACCCCGGTTATCGCCAAGGGAAAAATCACCGAAGAAATCCTGGAACAATGCCGCGAACTGGGTGGAACGCTTGCCGGCGGCTGCGCGATGGGAATATACTAAAAAGGGTGAAGGCTTTTAATGAAACATTAACCATTGGAACATTATGAAAGAAAAACCATCACTACCGGTAAAAACAAAATCAAAAATTCGAGAATTTTTTGAAGCGATTCTGACCGCTTTTCTAATTGCCGCGTTTATCATCTCATTTGTTGTGCAGGCATTTAAAATACCATCCGGCTCCATGATTCCGACCCTGCTTGTCGGCGATCATCTTTTTGTCAATAAATTCATCTATGGCGTAAAAATTCCATATTTCAGAAAAACAATCATTCCAGTCACCGATCCGAAAAGAAGTGACGTAGTCGTTTTTATTTATCCGCAGGACCGCTCCAAGGATTTCATTAAACGTGTCATCGGAATAGCCGGCGACAAAATTGAAATGAAAAACAAGAAACTCTTCATCAACGAACAAGCTTATGCGGATCCTTACGGTGTTTATGATGATCAGACAATTTATCCGGCTGAAGCGCAGCCACGGGATAATTTCGGCCCGGTAATCGTACCGGATCATTCTCTTTTTGTGATGGGAGACAATCGCGACCACAGCCTGGACAGCCGCTTCTGGGGATTTGTCGATTTAAAGGATGTTCAGGGCAAAGCCTTTATTCTTTACTGGTCGTGGAATGCGGAAGAAAAGAATGTCCGCTGGGAACGCATCGCCGAACTGATCAGATGACGATGACGGATCATGATATGAAACGAAAAAGCCGGATGGTAAAAGAAATTTCCATCCGGCTTTTTACTCTGGTTTTCTATAACCTATAGACAATGGCCTCGCAACCCCTGTGAGGGGTTTTATTGCTTCCCGTAACCAATCGTTCTGGCCGATTCCGCGATGGCCGGCAGAACCGCCGGATCGTCGATGGTGGATGGAACAACGTATTCCTTGCCGTCCACGATTTTGCGCATCGTACTCCGCAGAATCTTTCCTGAACGTGTTTTGGGCAGCGCCTTGACCACAGCGGCTTCTTTGAAGCAGGCCAGCGCGCCTAGTTCATTGCGCACCATCTGCACCAGCTCTGCTATGATTTCTTCGGGCTTACGAGTCACGCCGGCCTTTAAAACCACAAAACCAACGGGCACCTGGCCTTTGAGCTGGTCGTCCGCACCCAGAACCGCGCATTCCGCAACGTCCTTGTGTTTGGCAACGATTTCTTCCATCGCTCCTGTGGAAAGCCTGTGGCCGGCTACGTTGATCACGTCATCAATTCGGCCCATGATATAAATATACCCATCCAGATCAAAGCGGCCGCCGTCGCCGGTAACATAATAGCCGGGTCTTTCGGTGACATATTCCAGATAACGTTTGTCATCCTTCCAGAGTGTGGGCAGGCAACCGGGAGGAAGCGGCAGTTTAATTACGACGGCACCTTCCTCTCCATTGGGCAGCGTTTTACCATCAAGGTCCTGTATCTGGACATTATACCCTGGCGCCGGTTTGGTGGGCGATCCGGCTTTAATCGGGAATGGTTCAATGCCCATACAGTTTGCGGCGATCGGCCAGCCCGTTTCCGTCTGCCACCAGTGATCGACTACAGGAATCTTCAGCATGTCGCTGGCCCAGTGATAGGTGTCGGGATCAAGCCGTTCGCCTGCAAGGAATAGATATCTTAGGCAGGAAATATTGTATTTTTTCAGGTAATCACCGTTGGGGTCTTCTTTCTTGATAGCGCGAAACGCTGTCGGTGCGGTAAACAGAATGGATACGCCGTGCTGGGAAATGACGCGCCAAAACGCACCGGGATCAGGCGTTCCCACGGGTTTGCCTTCATACAGAATAGTCGTGCAACCATAAAGCAATGGCGCATACACAATGTAGGAATGTCCCACGACCCAACCAACGTCGGAGGCCGCCCAGAAAACTTCACCCGGTCGGATGTCGTAGATGTACTTCATCGACCATTTCAGAGCGACGGCGTGACCGCCGTTATCGCGCATGACGCCTTTAGGTTTGCCGGTTGTTCCTGATGTATAAAGAATATAAAGTGGATCGGTTGCAGCCACGGGAACGCAGGGGGCAGCCTTAGCGACTTTGAGCAATTCTTCCCAGTCCAGATCGCGGCCTGCCGTCAACACGGCTTGCACTTGTGGGCGTTGATAGATGACACATTTTTCCGGCTTGTGCGCAGCGATTGTGATAGCCTCGTCCAGAAGCGGTTTATAAGGTAGTGTCTTTTTTCCTTCGATGCCGCAGGAGGCGGAAATCATGACTTTGGGTTTGGCGTCGTCAATACGGATGGCCAGTTCATTGGCTGCAAATCCACCAAAGACAACGGAGTGCACAGCGCCGATGCGCGCGCAGGCCAGCATGGCCACCATTGCCTCGGGAATCATGGGCATGTAGATAATCACCGTGTCACCTTTCGTGACGCCTAAACCGGCCAGCGCCCCGGCGAATGAGACTACATTATTGAGGAGTTCTCCGTAGGTAATCTTTTTGATGGTATTGGTAACGGGACTGTCGTAAATAACAGCGACCTGGTCTTTTCTGCCTGATTCCACATGATAGTCAAGTGCGTTGTAACAGGTATTGAGTTCGCCGCCGGCGAACCAGCGGTAAAAAGGCTTGTTGCTGTCGTCAAGCACTTTATCCCATTTCTTCGTCCACTGTATGGCTTCGGCTGCTTTGCCCCAGAAGACATCGGGCTG
>CAZOPH010000175.1:0-3479 GCA_964581635.1 uncultured Smithella sp. | reverse complement strand
GAAGAATGTTGATCCGATCGATGACGGCGGCTTCAGCGACGCCCACACCGACGGCTATAGCGTCTTGTTGCGAGATGACCTTGTAGAGTTCATCTCTCTTACGGGCGGTCAGTTTCTTGGAATCGTTAATTTCGGAATTGGAATAAGCGTGAGGAAATATGACAGCCGCAGCGACAACAGGTCCGGCCAGCGGCCCCCGGCCTGCTTCGTCAACGCCGGCAATGCATCGGTAGCCTTCACCATAAGCAAGCTTTTCGAATGTATTCATCGCAAAAAGATGAAGGAACCCTTCCACCTGCCGAAGCTCAGTGTAACGTTACCAGCCAAGCCTTATCCATTTATTTGGAGAACAAACCTGCCAAAACAATATCTCAATCAAGGCGTCCTATAGGCAAACCGCTGTTCTGAGCAACAAAGACAAGACGGCATTAGTTATTGGCCGCTTCTTTGATCCTTGCTTTTTTGCCTCTGAGGTTTCTCAAATAATAAAGACGTGAGCGGCGCACCAATCCCCTGGTCACAACTTCAACACGATCAATAACTGGTGAATGCATAGGGAATGTTCTTTCAACACCGACACCGTATGAAACTTTTCTAACGGTAAAATTTGCCCGGCTGTTACCTCGGCGTTTGCGGATAACCACCCCTTCAAAAGCCTGAATTCTCTGTTTCTGGCCTTCAATGATGCGCACATATACTTTAACGGTATCACCCGTTTTAAAGGCGGGAATATCCCCTCTCATTTGTTCTTTTTCAATCATTTCTAAAATATTCATTTTATATATTTCCTCCCGCGACACTCGCTATATTATTTTTATGATATTTCTACAACTCTATCCAAAATGACGGCAACGGCCGACCGCACCGCCAGATGATTATACCCTTTTTCCCCTCTGATCGGCTCTAGACGATAGTCTGCGCGTTTCACGACTTCCTCTGCAATGCCTGAGCCTGTACCAAAAATTAAAAGATAAGGCAACTGATTACTTTTAATGACTTCTCTCAGTGCACTGCATGTTAACAAATCGCCTTGAAAATTAGCCCCCGTCACGACGATTTGCGGTTTACAGTCATTTGCTGTTGTAATATCCGCAAGCACTTCATCAAGATCGGATTTGATCGTTACTTTTTCGAAAGCGTCTTTTCGTGAAGGGTTGTAAGCCGCGCCGTAACCTTCCCGCCAATGGCTGATAATCTGACCAGCCAACCGACGTTGTGCCTCTATCGGATTAATCACATAAAACTTCTCCACCCCGAACGTTTTCGCTGTTCTGGCAATATCGTGAATATCCATATTGGCAATGGCTGTGGCAACTACTTTGCCTTCTTTATTAATAACCGGATAATGTAAAAGAGCTATATAAAGCATACTCGCTTAGGGTGCTTGATCTTTCATCAGAGGAAAATCACTCCGATTAAAAAATTGGGTTTAACTACCTCAGACACATCTGAAAATCAAGATTTTATATCTTACCAAGCTTGATTTTTCCCAAATTTATTTTATCTCCCTCGGAGAGTTCTATTTTTTCCAGCAGGTCAGGTCTTCTGAGCCAAGTTCTTTTGATCGCTTCGATCCTTTGCCAACGCTCAATTTGGGCGTGATTTCCCGAAACCAGCACATCCGGGACACGCCAGCCTTTATAATCGGCTGGCCTTGTATATTGTGGATATTCCAGAAGTCCCTGAGAAAAAGACTCCGTGGCTGCGGACGCATCGTTTCCCAGCACCCCGGGAATCAATCTGGAAACTGCGTCGATGACCACGAGGGCGGAAAGCTCCCCTCCCGTTAAGATATAATCACCAATGGATATTTCCCGATCCGCCAGATGTTCTCTAATTCGCTCATCAACCCCCTCATAGCGTCCGCAAATGATTATAATATGCTTTTCTTCGGCAAGCTGGGTAGCAATTTTTTGATTAAATGTCTCCCCTTGAGGGGTCATCAGAAGCACCAGCGATCGAACCTCCGCTCGCTTCACAGCTGCCAACGCCCGCTCCACGGGTTCTACCTTCATCACCATACCGCATCCGCCACCATAGGGCGCATCATCGGTCATATTGTGTTTGTCTTCTGCCCAATTGCGAATATCATGAAGATCAATTTCGATCAGCTCTTTTTCCTGAGCTTTCTTCAACAGGCTGAAGTTGAGAGGGGAATGGAACATTTCCGGGAAAATGGACAAAACATCAAATCGAATCACTGCTAAAGGCCTTCCAGCAATTTTACGGTTATTCTGCGCCTGGCAAGGTCGATCTGTACGATGGCATCGGCAATTGCCGGAATGAGAAATTCTCCGTCTTCGCCACGGCACACATAGACATCATTACTACCTGTCGGGAATATGGATTCTATCCGGCCAAGATGACAATCTTCCAACGTATAGACTTCCAGTCCGATGATATCAGACCAGTAATATTCATCCTCCTGCAGAACTGCGAGTAAATCCCGCGGCAATAACAATTTGGATCCAACGAGCGCCTGAGCCGCGTTTAAGTCGGAGATTCCCTTCAATTCAAGAAATATAAACTTCCCGGCAAAATCAATTTTTTTGATTTCATGACGGCTTTTTTTGCCGAACTTTGATTCCAGATAAACAAGATCAAGCCCGTCCAGAATATCGTGTGATTCTAAAAAAGATAAAGCTTTAACACAACCGTGGAGACCGCGCGTTTTGACGATCTCCCCAAAAATAAAAAGATCCATTTTTTATTCTATAATTTCCAGAACCGCCCGTTTATGCACCTTGGCGGATGTGGCACTTAAAATGGTGCGAATGGCTTTAGCCGTTCTTCCCTGCTTTCCGATAACTTTTCCTAAATCTTCCTTTGCCACACGCAGTTCAATAACGGACGTTTGCTCGCCGATGACTTCAGTTACTTCCACCTGATCGGGATTATCAACCAAAGCTTGAGATATATACTTAATCAGATCCTTCATCGTCAGCACCTCCACTGGTTTTGGTTAACGCTTCTGGAATATTCGCTTCAAGATTCGAACTGCTTATTTCATTTTAGGAATGTGAGGCAACCATCCTGTTTGATGCCTTGACAAATAACTCAACAACTTTGCTATTTAACGCCGGCTTCAATGCCTTTTGTCTTCAATAAATGAGAAACGGTCAGAGTCGGTTTCGCCCCTTTCGACAACCAATCGCGAACACGATCTTCTTTTAAAGATACTTCTGCGGGATTCTTCTTCGGGTCATAATTGCCTAATATTTCAAGGAATCTTCCATCACGCGGATATTCTTTATCCGCGGCCACAATACGGTAAAACGGTTTACCCTTAGCGCCCATACGAGTTAATCGAATTTTAACTGCCATTTAATTTTACTCAAAACCTCCTTCAAAAAAAATATTAATTCGTTTTTTCCTACCATAGTTTATTGGGTTTTAAAAGGAAAATTCCTCATAAAGGACTTTATCCCGCCCTTCGAATTTATCTTTTTCATCATCTTGCGAATTTCAACGTAATTTTT
>CAZOPH010000174.1:0-3491 GCA_964581635.1 uncultured Smithella sp. | reverse complement strand
GATTTTTCCATATACTGATACCACGTGGCCGGATCGGCCAGAAATTCTTCCGTATCCTTAAGCGACAAAAGGTGCTCGCGCTCGACACCCGCTAACATATGGAAAAACGCTATCTCTTTCGGGTCGGTGCATTGTTTTTCCAGTTTGGAATATAGCGCGACGCCGCGTGCCTCAAAATCAATAGCCGTTCGGACGGCTTTGAGCTCATCTTCCGTGCCGGTAATACGGGCGGATTTTTTGCCGGACATGGATCTTAAAACGTTACCGGCTGATGATTTCTTCACTTTCAAGGGAACGGTGGCCGGCCATTTCTTCTGCTCGGCCCATTTATCATGAAGTTTCTTCAGCATCTCGTAATGTTCTTTTTCCTCATCCGCAATCTGCTTGAACATGTTTTTTCCCGCCATATTCTTAGTTTTCCGAGCATGGGCCAGGTAAAACTCGCGTTCTTTTTCTTCATTCTCCAAAGCAAAAGCCAATGCGTTCATTCTTTTGTCCATGAATACCCCCTTTGGTGGATAATCATCATTTTTATGTCATTATAGAAGATATTCTCGATACAGGCAATACGTTTTTCACTTGGGTAACACGGTTACTGAATATCCCAAACATACTCCGCTATATTATTACAAAGATCGGATATCCGTTCCAGATGACCGAGCATTTCGACAAAGATGGGGCCAGCTTCCGGACTGCATTCGCGCAGGTGAAATCTTTTCAGATGATTATCCAGTGATTCTTTGACCCTCACATCAATCTCTTCCTCACGACGGATAACATCCTTCACCGTTTCAACGTCGAATATTTCCATCAACATCGAAGCATCTTGTAGATTGCGATTTACCAGAGAAAGAATACTCTGAAATTCTCTTTCGCCGCAGTCGCTGAATTTGATTTTGCGCAAAGCCTTTTGCCTGGTCAGAGCGCTGATCGACTGAATATGATTGCCGATGCTTCGTATGTCTCCGGTCATGGCCGTATAGGCAAAAACGTACTGGGAAAGCTCTTGAGATAATGAACGATCGGATACTTTCCAGAGAAATTTAACGATCTGTGCACGCAAATTTCCGACCACCATCTCAATATAAGAAATATCTCTGCACCTTCCTTCTTCATATTGTGACATTTGCTTGACGGTTCTGATAAACATGATTTGCACGAGTTTTATCTGCCGTTGCAACTCCTTTTGCACGTGATCCAGCGACTTGACCGGATTGATTAAATCTTTACGATCGAGATATTCCGGCCAGACCGGCAGAGCGTCTTCTTCACCGGGTAAAACTTTTTTCATCAACGCGGCAAAGGGACGCAGAAGAAAAATAAAAACGGCAACAATCAGCAAATTTAATAAAAAATGGGCCCAAACGATCTGCTGAGCGACACTTTCAGACATGCTTTTCAGGACGTCGAGAAAAAACGGGAACCCGATTAGACAAAGCAAAACACCCATGCATTTGAAAATCAGATGAGACACGGCGGTTCTTTTACCATTGACATTCGCAACCGTGCCGGCCAATAAAGCTGTCACGGTCGTACCGATATTGGCGCCCAAAATAACAGGCACGGCATTTTCCAAAAGGACCAGATCCTGTTGCGCCAGGACAGCCAGAATACTGATGGGTATTGCTGAGGCATGGATGACGGCTGTAATCACGATCCCCAAGCCAATTCCCAATAGCGGATTCTTGATCTGAGTAAAATAAGAAATAAAGGCTGGCGATTGCTTGAGAGGCGCCGCCGCCTGACTGATGATTTCCAGACCAAAGAAGATCAACCCGAAATAAAAAATCATTTCGCCGGCAACCTTCCATTTGCCCCGGCGGGTCAGCCACAAAATCCCTCCGATGGAAACAAAAAAAGGAGAAAATTCCGTAAACCGCCAGATGACAAATTGTGCCGTCAGGGTTGTACCGATATCCGCGCCTAAGATAATGGCCAGGGAACTATAAAAGCCGATCAGACCGGCGCTGACCAATCCAATCGTAAGCGCGGTTGACGCCGAAGAGCTTTGAAAGACAATCGTGGAGACGATACCGGTGACCAAGCCGTAGAAAGGTTTCTCCACGGCATACTTGACTAATTCTTTTATTCTGGCGTTCATCATCCGACGGACGGTGGAAGAAAGGCGAATCATGCCTACCAGGAATAATATAATGCCGCTTGTGGCGACGAGAACTTCTTTCATTTCTCTGCCCAATCGATCCTTGCTGTTTGTCGTGAGCAATTTTGGAGAAGAAAATGGCCAAAGCGTCCGGCCTGAATGACCGGTTTAAAATCCCCCGACAGATCCGGTTTTACTTTACCGGCTGCCGGGGGATAACTGATCGGTTACCCTCAATCAACTTTCCGGAACATCTTGCCTTTGGCGCCGCAAACGGGGCAGGTTTCCGGCGCTTCTTTTTCCGCGGTAAAGCCACAGACGGGACAAACATAGTAGCTGTAGTTGTCTTTCGCGGCATCCGCGGAATCGAGCATCTGCTGATAGAGCCGGGCATGAATTTTTTCCACTTCATTGGCAAAATGGAACGAACGCTCTGCTTCCTTGTGCCCTTCAGCTTTGGCGCTCTCAATCATCGCCGGATACATGCTTTTAAACTCGTGCGTTTCACCGGCAACAGCTTCCTGCAGGTTTTCTTGGGTGGACCGGATGCCTTTCATGGCCCGCAGATGGGCATGGGCATGGACCGTCTCCGCTTCGGCTGCGGCCCGAAACAGTCTGGCGGCCTGGGGGAATCCCTCCGAGTCCGCCTTGGCGGCAAATGCCAGATATTTACGGTTGGCCTGTGACTCACCGGCAAAGGCTTCTTTTAGAGCATCTTCTGTTTTTGACATAGTCATCTCCTTGTTCTTATTTTTTATGGTAACTTCATATACGATCAACTGTATTTTGACAAAATTATAGTAAAATCACAAGGGCAATTTGTAAAATTACCATTTAGCCACTGACAACCGCTCCCGGATTCAGTTTTAAGCCGATTGATCCATTTGCTTAATCTTGGCAGGTCATGATAAACGCCGCCCCATCCAGCATCAGGCTGGCGCTTTTGATTGAATTGGCTTGTGAAGTTGGAATATCTCGATCATAAGGGCCGGTGAGTCCTGCTCGGGATAAAAAATCCGGAGGAGGCGGCATGGTTTCTATCAGGTTGGCGCAACCCCAAAGTCCCAGCAGGGAGCTCGGCAACAGAAGCAACCATACCCGATAGGAAAAAGAATGCCGTATGATCAAGTCCATTTTATGCTGAACTGGCAAAAACGGCTCTGCTCTCTATGAGGGTTCGCCACGCCAAGCTATTTCAAGAAGCCCTGAATAATCCGGTTCACCGCCTGGTCATATGTCAAACCCAAACTCATCAGCTTGGTCAGTTGATCACTCGCAATTTTACCGATCGAGGCTTCGTGCGTCAATTCTGCGTCGGGATGACCGGCTTTAAGCGATGGCATGGTTTCATTGGTTCCGTTATCCATAATGATCGCATCGCATTCAATAT
>CAZOPH010000173.1:0-3499 GCA_964581635.1 uncultured Smithella sp. | reverse complement strand
GAGAGCTCAAAAAATCACTTATTTGCCTTGACTTTAGTCCTTGTTTGGTTTAATAACCAACATGACTTTTAGTCATGTAGTTGACTTAAATCCAGACGGCGGCTAAAGGTTATCCCTCAGGGTTCATCATTCGTTATTCTCCCCTGAGTGTCCGGAATTGATACCCGGGTGTATCCGCAGGGCAAAATCAATTTCAATCAATAATTTTAAATTCTCTTTTTAATGTGGAAAGGGAACCACGGAATGCCTGAAGTCTTTACTATCATATTTTTAATCGCATGGCTTGATGATAGAAAAGTTGCATCCAGATTGAAAGCTTTGTCGAGCTGGTTTAATTCCCTTATTTTTTCTCAAGCGTTACCCCTTTTTTTACATCGCCGTAAAATGGCAATCAACAAAAAACTTCCTGCTGGATTTTTGATGGCGACTTGTTTTTTGCTGCCGGAAATATATTTGGAGAAAGGATGTGATCGGCTCGCCATTATAATTTAAGGTGCAATGTGAACCGGTACACGGTTCATGAAATATCGAACGAGGTATGAAAGTTAATGTAGGCGCAGCTTGGCCTCAAACAATTTATGGGCCGTAAATCAAATCCGCGGTTCATAAGAAAGAGAAGGAGGAGAATAATGTCATTTAAGATCAAAAAAGCGGCTGTTTTAGGTGCGGGAGTCATGGGCGCGGGCATCGCGGCTCATCTGACCAATGCCGGTATCGAGTGTTATCTGCTCGATATCATCCCATTCGAACTGACGGATGACGACAAGAAAAAGGGCCTGACGGAAAAAAGCCCCGCATGGCGTAATCGCTTTGCGGCAAACGGTCTGGCCGCCGTCACAAAATCGAAACCCGCAAGTTTCTACACCAAGAGAAATGCACCCATGGTTACCATCGGCAACTTTGAAGACAATTTGAAGTGGCTGGCCGATGTGGATTGGGTCGTCGAGGTTGTCGTGGAAAACCTCAAGATCAAGCAGGAACTTTTTGCCAAAGTGGAAAAAGTGATCAAACCGACCTGTATCGTTTCCACCAACACATCCGGTATTCCCATTAAAGACATCAGCGCGAAGTTCGGCTCTGCTCTGAAAAAACGTTTTCTGGGAACCCACTTCTTCAATCCTCCGCGCTACATGAAACTCATGGAAATTATTCCCGGCGTGGACACGGAAAAAGACGTTGTGGATTATATGGTGAAATTCAGCGAGGAAAGCCTGGGCAAGGGTGTGGTTATTTGTAAAGACAGCCCGAACTTCGTCGGCAACCGCATCGGCGTATTTGATTTGTCCGATGTGGTCCAAATCATGCTGGAAAAGAAGATGAAGATTGATGAAGTGGACGCGATCGTCGGCAAGGCCCTCGGCCATCCCGGCACGGCTGTTTTCGGAACGATGGATCTCGTCGGCCTCGATGTGGGATACCATGTTGCCAAAAACCTGTATGATGCCGTTCCCGACGATGAAGCACGCGATACGTTCAAGGCGGCGCCTTTCCTGGACAAAATGATTGCCAACAAGTGGCTGGGCAATAAAACCAAACAGGGATATTACAAGAAAACCAAGGATGCCAGCGGCAAGAAAGCCAAGTTGATGCTGGACATCGACACGATGGAATACGTGCCGGCCGGCAAACCGAAATTTGACTCGATTTCCGCCGCGAAAAAGTTGGAAAACGTTGCCGACTCCGTTAAGCTTGTCTTCAATGCGGAAGACAAGGCTGGCGAATTCACGCGCGAGTACCTGTGCAAAACGTTCATCTATTCGGCCAACCGGATCGGTGAGATCTGCGATGATATCATGGCCATCGATAACGCCATGAAATGGGGCTACAACAACAAGCTGGGTCCTTTCGAAATGTGGGATGCCGTGGGCGTCAAAGAAGCTATCGAAGTCATGAAGAAGCTGAAATTGAAAGTTCCCAAGAAGATCGATGAAATGCTAAAGAAAGGTTGCGAATCTTTCTATACCACCAAAGCAGACGGCAAGTATTACTACGACTTTGAAAAGAAGGGCTACGCCAAGATTGACGCAAATCCCAAGATCATCCTGTTGCCTGATCTCAAAAGCCGCAAAAAGATTGTTAAAGAAAATGAAAGCGCCAGCCTCATTGACATCGGTGACGGCGTGGTCTGCCTGGAATTCCATACCAAGATGAACTCCATTGACGAGCCACTGACCGTAATGCTTTCCGAATCCTGTGATATCGTGGAAAAAGATTTCGAAGGCATGGTGGTCGCCAATCATGACGAGCGTGCTTTCTCCGCAGGCGCCAACGTTTTCGCGGTTCTGGTAGCTGCCCAGAAGGGCGAGTGGGATCTGCTGGAAAAGAGCATTGAAGCTCTGCAGAACGGCAATATGAGAATGAAATACCTTGATAAGCCCGTTGTAACGGCTCCTGCCGGTCTGGCACTGGGCGGCGGCTGCGAAATGGCCATGCACGGCGCGCGTTGTCTGCCGAACGGCGAGACCTATATGGGTCTTGTTGAAGTCGGCGTCGGCGTGATTCCGGCGGGCGGCGGCTGCAAGGAAATTCTGGTGCGTGTGACGGAAGGCATTCCGGAAGGCGTTGTGGAAGCCGGCCTGAATCTGCAGTACCATATGGCCAAGGCTTTTGAAAATATTGCTATGGCGAAAGTCGCCACCAGTGCGGCCGAAGCCATGGACCTGGGTTACATCCGCAAGACGGAAACCATCAACATGAGCCGCGATCAGCAGATTTACGAAGCCAAACAGCTGGTTCTGTCTCTGGTGATGGCAGGATACAAGCCGCCCAGACCCGCTCAGATTCCCGTCATGGGCGAGAACTTCCGCAGTTTGGCGGACGCTATTCTGATGAATATGCGCTACGGCAACTTTATTTCCGATTTCGATCTCGTTGTATCCAGAAAAGTGGCCCAGATTCTTTCCGGAGGCGACTGCGCGGAAGGAACGTATGTTTCGGAGCAGGAAATTCTGGATCTGGAAAGAGAAGCTTTCCTGAGCCTGATGGGCGAAACGAAAACGCACGAGCGCATTATGCACATGCTGACCAAGGGCAAACCTCTGCGTAACTAATTTTAATGAAACAACGTGCGCGGCGGTTTAAAAAACAGCTAAGAAAAGCCTCCGCGCCTTCAAGAAATGAAGGAGGAAAATCATGAGTGATGCTGTAATTGTTGAATCTGTAAGAAGTCCAGGCGCCCGCAGAAAAGGTGGCCTTGCCGCAACCCGGGCGGATGAAGTTGGAATCCAGGTGCTCAAAGGTTTGCTTGCCAGAGTTCCGGAAGTAAAACCTGAAGAAATAGATGATTTAATTGTTGGTTGCGCTTTTCCGGAAGCTGAAACGGGAATGAATTTGGGAAGAATTCTGGCGATGGGTGCGGGCCTTCCGATTTCCGTGTCCGGCATGACCGTCAACCGCTTCTGCGCGTCCGGTCTGCAGGCCATTGCCGACGCGACAGCGAAAATCCGCGCCGGCTGGTCGGAAATTATCATTGCCGGCGGCTGCGAGAGCATGACGCATA
>CAZOPH010000172.1:0-3544 GCA_964581635.1 uncultured Smithella sp. | reverse complement strand
TTGATGCTGATTATCTCCGGTCTAATTAAAACCTACAAGAATATTTATGCGCCGGATATGTCCCTGGCAATTGTCCTTACGGCGACTTGGATTCATAACATCTTTTTTGTCTTGTTTTTCCTGGCATTTCTGGCACATATGGCCGCGATTGCGCTACGTCCGAACTGGCCGATGGTGCGTGGCATCTTTACCGGCAAAGTTCGCTTGGACTATGCCCGGCACCGCCATCCGCTGTGGCTAAACGATATGGAAAAAGTTGATGTATTTCCCGTGCCCGTTCAACCGGCGCCTCTTCCTGAAGAGTTTCCTGTTATAGAAAAAGCAGAAAATAGCCCGGTCAGCGAGATGTCAAAAGGAGTGGACAAGAATAATGAATGATTTGTTGATTTTACTTTTAGTACTTGCCGTATGGATTTTTATTCAAGCCTGGTTATTGCCGCGCATGGGTGTTTCTACATGAGTTAGGCAGGCTTGTCCGGTCAAGGATAAGAAGAAAAAATGTGAAGTGGATGGAGATCAGATCCTCTAACCATTGAAAGAAAGGAGTTAGGATTATGAAATGTAATGTGGGTGGGACCGATAGAATAATCCGGATCATAATGGGTGTCGTCATTATCCTGGCGGGCGTTTATTTCAAAAGCTGGTGGGGTGTTGTCGGTATTGTGCCGATTTTGACCGCTTTGATCAAATTTTGTCCTGCGTATCTTCCCTTTGGATTTTCCACATGCAAACCGGACAAGAAATAAGCAAAGAAAAATTCTGAAAAGGGCATCGTTGATTCAGGAAGGTTTGATGGCCGGTAGAGGCTTCAAGATATAGACAGAAACCAATTAAAAGTGAGGAGGTAGTGTTTTATGAAGAAAATGGTATGGTTAAAAGCAGTTGCATTGGCAGTCCTGTTGTTGTTACCGTTTGCAGTCACAGCCCCCGTTCAGGCGGCGGCAAGAGGTATTGATCCGATTGTATCTTCGGATTGGCTTGAGAAAAACCTTAACAATCCGAATCTTGTCGTTATTGATTTACGCAAAGTTGAAGAATACAAAACAGGCCATGTTCCGGGAGCCATCAACGTTTTTTACGGATCCTGGGCCATCAAAAAAGGTGAACTGCTCAACGAATTGCCGTCTATGGATGATCTTGCAGAGATAATTGGTGGCGCCGGTATCGGGGCTAATTCTCTGGTCGTTCTCGTTGACAAGGTAGAAAAAGTGCCTGATCAATTCGGCATGACCCGTGTAGCCTGGACATTGAAGTATGCCGGCGTCAACAACGTAGCCATTCTGAATGGCGGGCAGAACCAGTGGGTCACAGAAAAAAGGGCATTGTCGCAGGATATAGTAACACCTAAGGCAAAGCCTTACAAAGCGGCATGGAACAAGAATCTTTTTGTGGACAAGGCGACTGTTGTTGCAAAACTGGGCAAGGCCACCATTATTGATAACCGCGCTCCTGCTTTCTATGAAGGAAAAGAAAAACTTGCTTTCGTGCCGAAACTCGGTCGGATCAAAGGCGCTGTTAATCTCCCGGTTGGCCAGCTTTATACGGTAGAAGGTCTGTATAAGGATAAGGCGACGCTCGCCTCATTAGCTGCAAAGGCAACGGGAGGAGATCTGGATAAAGAGTACATTCTTTATTGTGACACAGGAAAAACTTGCACGTCCTGGGCCTTTGTCATGACGGAGCTTCTTGGATATAAGGATGTGAAGGTTTATGACGGGTCATCCATGGAATGGCTTGCAGATCCGAATGCACCGATGGAACCTTAACTGTATAAAAAGATAAGGCCTCAGTCTTATAGGCAAGCTGAAGCCCGGCGGTGACCCCGCCGGGCTTTTCTTTTTTCAGCAAGCAAGCCATCGTCAGAAACACAAAGAAAAAAAGAGTCCTGTAAAAAATCGTTGAACCACCGCTTAGAGCTATTCGGATCTACTGTTTTGCACTATTTGAATAGAATATGCTAAAGAGTTAGATAAATTCCTGATCCATCGTGAGTTGGGAAAGTAAGCGATGTACTAAATGGAAAAGAGTTTATGGTGTTACTTTGGATGAATAATATTTCCATGGGTTTTGGCGGGCCGCTTTTGCTCGACAATGCGTCACTGCAGATTGAAGCGGGTGAACGCATCGGGCTTCTGGGACGAAACGGCTCGGGCAAGTCCACCCTCATGAAACTGCTGCACGGCGATATCGTGCCCGACAAGGGTGAGATCGTCCGCGATAAAAATGTGCGGATTGCCGTTATGCCGCAGGATATTGAAGATTTGCCGGGTACGATCTATGATGCCGTTGCCTCCGGCGGTCAGGCGCATCTGAATTTGTTGCGGGAATATCACGATCTGATGGTGCAGTCAACCAACGGTAGTGATCAAAGCATGGTGAATAAAATAGAACAGCTGCATCTTAAACTGGAAACAGCGGATGCCTGGCAATATCACCAGAAAGTGGAGAGGGCGATTTCCCGCACATCGCTGGATGAAAATGCGGAGTTCCGGCTACTGTCCGCCGGATTAAAGCGGAGGGTTTTGCTTGCGCGAGCGCTGGTTACTGATCCGGACATATTGCTTCTGGATGAGCCTACCAACCATCTGGATATTGCATCCATCCTCTGGCTGGAAGAGTTTCTGCAAAATTACAACAAGACCATCATGTTCGTCACGCACGACCGGACGTTTTTGCAAAAAATCGCAACACGTATTGTGGAAATCGACAGGGGAAAACTATTCTCCTTTTCCTGCGGCTTCAAGACTTATCTCGCAAGACGGCAGGCCATGCATGAGGCTGAAGAAAAAGAGTGGCAAACCTTCGATAAGAAACTGGCTAAGGAAGAAGTCTGGATTCGGCAGGGCATCAAGGCAAGGCGCACGCGCAACGAGGGACGTGTGCGAGCGCTTCTGGCCATGCGCGAGGAGCGATCAAGCAGGCGTGAGCGGGACGGTAACGTTAAGCTTGCCGTTTCGGAGGCCGAGCGCAGCGGCAGGTTGGTAGCCGACGCTGAAAAAATCAGTTTTGCCTATGAGAATAAAAAGATCATCGATTCGTTTACCACACGCATATTGCGCGGCGATCGGGTCGGCATTATCGGCCCCAACGGCTCCGGTAAGACCACGCTGCTTAAAGTCTTGCTGGGCGAGCTGCCCATATCAGATGGAAAGATCAAACTCGGCACGGGGATTGAGCTTGCCTCTTTCGATCAACTGCGTGCGCAGTTTGAAGAGAGCAAATCCCTGAGAGACAACATTGCCAACGGCAATGATACCGTCTTTATCAATGGCGCACCCCGCCACATCGTTGGCTATCTGCAGGATTTTCTGTTTCCGCCCGAACAGATCCTTGCGCCGGTTGCTTCTCTTTCCGGCGGTGAACGGAACCGATTGCTTTTGGCCAAACTTTTTTGCATGCCGTCCAATGTTCTGGTGCTCGATGAACCAACCAATGACTTAGACACGGAAACGCTGGAACTTCTGGAAGATCGCCTTCTGGAATACGGTGGCACGATTTTGCTTGTCAGCCACGACCGGACGTTTCTCAACAACGTCGTCACCTC
>CAZOPH010000171.1:0-3560 GCA_964581635.1 uncultured Smithella sp. | reverse complement strand
TCCTTGGCGGTTTTGCCTACTTCCAGCGTTGGTCCTACACAAGAAGGGCAGCCGTAGGCGCACGGACATTTTTCAATTAAAGTTTTGGCGGCCATGAGAAGATTGGTATGCTCGTGGTAGAGCAGTTCGGAAAACCCGATGCCCCCCGGATAAGAATCAAAAATAAAAATGGTCGGATCGAACTCGTCAATACGTGCGCCGGTTTTGTGGTCAATCATCTCGGGCCGACCGGCATTAAACGATGTGATGACGCGGCCGGTTTTCCCCTGGCTGACAAACCACTCGCCGCTTTTATCGCCTAACGAACGATCAATGTCATGCGTGTCCGCCATCAGAAACAAAGCAGACAGATGCTGCAGTGTATAGGCCAGCGCCGATAAGCCGTCGATCATTTCCGCGGGGGTGAACTCCAGTTTGCGTAATGAGTCGCGCGGAATTGTAAACCAGTAGCTGGTTGTGTGCATATCTTTTTCCGGCAGATTCACATCGCCGTAACCCAGGTTTTCCGAGGTGTAGAATTTGATTTTTTTATAGCCGACCACCTTGCGCACGACCTGAACTTCACCATGCTCCACAATGACACCCGACTCGTTATGATTATCAAAAGAGTCGATCACCCGTACATTGGTGTAAGTCATGGCGTCTGTGTAGTAGTCGGCGTCCACTTTCCTGACGTAGGCCTTCTTGCGCTCCAGATCGAGCTTGTCAACATGATACTGCTCGGAAGCCAGCATGTAAATGGCCTCGTCATGGACGGCGGTAAAGGCGCTGTCCCAGTCCACTTCGGCAATGACCCTGTGGTTACCAGCGTCGGTGGTATCCACCACAACCACATTTTCCGGATTGATTGCGCGCAGGCTCACTTCGTCTGCCGGATAGCTTTCCGCGGCCCAGTGCCAGCGGTCATTGGTGCGATGTAGTACACCTTTTTCTTCCAGATACTCCAGAAACTCCTCCAGATTTTCCCCGCCGAATTTTTCGCCTTTTTCAAACGGCAGCTCAAACGCCGCACTTTTAATGTGATGGAGCAGAATCAGCAGATTATCCGGATTGATGCGACAATGTTCGGGCGAGAGCGCAAAGAAATAATCGGGATTTTCCATAATGAACTGATCGAGTGGGTTGCTGCGGGCAATCAGGATTGCCAGGCTGCGGCCCGTGCGTCTGCCCGCGCGTCCCGCCTGTTGCCAGGTGCTGGCGATCGAGCCGGGGTAACCGGCCATGATGCAGGCTTCCAGATTGCCGATGTCGATGCCCAGTTCGAGCGCGTTGGTGCTGATAACGCCCATGACTTCGCGCGAACGCAGACCGCTTTCGATCTCGCGGCGCAGATTCGGCAGATAACCACCGCGATAGCCGGTGACAAAATGATCGTCCAGCGGTTTGGTCTTAACAAATTTGTCTTTGAGATACTTGGTCAAAACTTCGACATGGAGACGACTCGTGGCAAAAACAATGGTTTGAATATGGTTATCAATTAGATCAGATGCGAACTTACGCGCGGGCGTCATCGCGCTCTGGCGAATGCCCAGTTCGCGGTTAACGATGGGTGGATTATACAGAACAAATGTTTTGGCAGCGGTGGGTGCGCCGCTTTTATCCAAGAGTGCGACGCTACGCTCCAGAATTTTTTCCGCGTGTTCACGTGGATTGGCGACGGTAGCCGAACAGCAGACAAATACAGGATTGGCGCCATAGAAACGACAGATTCGCACCAACCGGCGGATAACGTTGGCGAAGTGCGACCCGAAAATACCGCGGTAGATATGCAGTTCATCGATGACGACATATTTTAAATTCACGAAAAGCTTCTGCCACTTAGTATGATGCGGCAGAATGCCCGCATGCAACATATCGGGATTGGTGACGACAATGTGTCCCTGCCTGCGGATGGCCTGGCGCGCGTCGTCCGGTGTGTCGCCGTCATAGGTAAAAGTCTTGATATCAGCCTGTAAGTCGGTGATCAGGCTGTGCGCTTCATGCATCTGATCCTGGGCAAGCGCCTTGGTGGGGAATAGATACAATGCGCGGGATTCCGGCTCGTCCAGAATGCTTTGCAACACGGGGAGATTGTAGCACAGCGTTTTGCCGCTGGCCGTTGGCGTCACCAGCACGACATCCTGACCGTTTCGAATAAAGCGCACGGCCTGCGCCTGGTGTTTGTATAGTTTTCCCATCCCACGCGCCTGCAAAACCGAAAGCAACTGGGAATCCACCCACGCGGGATAGTCTTCCCAATCGCCTGGCTTTGCCGGTATTTCAACTATTGCCGCCGCGTTGGCATTGAAGCTTTTGTTTTTCTTCAAGCGGGCGATCCACTCATCCAATGTCAGTTTCGCCATAAATTTTCTTACCTTTTTTAATTCGGAGTTGCATTATAAATAAAAAACAAAATATCACAACAGAGAATAGCAGAAAGTCATTGCAATAATTATATTAATAAGTTATCAATATCTTAGGTGGTAAAGAACTGGCCTAAGATGGAATTCAAACCTTGGAGGAGAGGGGAATCGCCATGTCGCTTTTCAGTATTGATCAGAAAAAATGCAAACGTGACGGTATTTGCGCTGCAGAATGTCCGGCGCAAATCATTGTTCAATCTGATAAGAAATCTTTCCCGTCACTACTTCCGCATGGCGCAGAGTTTTGCATTAATTGCGGACACTGCGTAGCTGTCTGTCCTCACGATGCCATCACGCTGTCCAAGATGCCGCTTGTTGTTTGCCCGCCGATTGAAAGAAACATAATTCCCAACGCTAACGCTTTGAAGCAACTCCTTCTGGCTCGGCGTTCGATTCGCCGGTATAAAAAAACACCTGTTTCCCATAAACTTCTGAAAGAATTAATCGATACGGCTCGCTACGCGCCAACCGGCAGCAACAAGCAACAGGTTTCCTGGATGGTTTTTCAAAAACCGGAGGATGTTCACAAGCTGGCTGCACAGGTGATTGATTTTATGAAAATGATGCTTCCCGTGACAACGGATGAGGCAGCGGTCAGACGTTTTCAGCGTATCGTCAGCGCCTGGGACAATGGCCGGGACCGCATCATGAGGGGGGCGCCGCATTTGATTGTGGTACACAGTCCCTCCGATTTGTCCTTTCCCGCAGCCGACTGCGCGATTGCTTTGACCTATCTGGAGCTCTACGCGAATACCAAAGGATTGGGAACCTGCTGGGCTGGTTATTTCACGGCTGCCGCCGGACTGCACGAACCCCTGATCCGGGCTTTGAGTCTGCCGGCGGGTCATCAATGCTATGGCGCGGTGATGCTGGGATACCCGCAATACCGCTATCATCGGATTCCAATGCGCAATGAACCGCTCATCACGTGGCGGTAAGAATGACCAGTAAGGGAGAAAATTGAAATGGGCAGTTACGCCAACAAGAACCTCATCCGCGGCGAACAGGTGATTTATGAGACGAAATTACACTGGATCACCTTCGTGTCTTTAAAAGGTATCCTGACATTATTTATTGCTCCGCTTATTGCTTATTGTACGAGTGAGTTTGCCATCACCAATAAGCGCCTCATTATCAAGACCGGATTTATTTCCCGCA
>CAZOPH010000170.1:1595-3561 GCA_964581635.1 uncultured Smithella sp. | reverse complement strand
CTGTCCAAGAATGATATTGTTCGGAATTAAACTTTTAAAATTCTCTAAATTAACACGGTTATAATCTGTATAATGTATTAAATTTTTGCTGAAGGCTGTCCAATGCCTCTCTCATGGTCTGTCTTTCGTTCTTAAGATTATTCGTGATCAGTTCCATTTCAGAATCCCGCTTGGCCAGCTGTTCCTCAAGTGAAGCCTTGACCGTGCGAAACTCCTCTTCAATACGCTTCCGTTCTTGAACCTCGCGTTCCAATTCCTCTTTGATAAGTTCCTTTTCGGCGTTACTATTGGCCAGTTGTTCCTCGAGAGAAGTCTTGGCCGCGCTAAATTCTTCCTCAATACGTTTTCGCTGCACTAACTCATTTTCCAACTCTACTTTAGTTTTATACTTTTCTTTGAGCTGATCCTGCATTTCAGCGATTTCTGAAAATAAACTTTTTAATATTTGAAACTTATCCTGATTGAACTCCAAATCTTCCATAAAAATCCCTTTCAATAACGATATGTAATTCTATTATTTGATGAAAACTTATTTTTCTTGGAAAGTGAATGTAATAAAAACTTCGACCGGAAAGCCAGTGTCGGCTTCAACTTGTGTATCTCATTCTGAAGATTTTTCTTACTCAGTGCAATTTCAGACTCCCGCTTGGCCAGTTGTTCCTCGAGATCAGCTGTGACCGCGCTGGACTCTTCCTCAAAACGCTTCCGTTCCTGAACCTCTTGTCTCAGTTGCTCTAATAGGAATTCCTTTTCGGCGTTACTGTTGGCCAATTGCTCCCTGAGAGAAGCTGTGACTGCGCAAGACTCCTCCTCAAGACGTTTTAGCTGAGCCAATTCTTCTTCCAACGCTGCGTTATTTTTACCCTGTTCGCTTAGTTGATTTAACATTTCGGTGATCTCTGAAACGAACTTAATCAGGGTATGAAATTTCTCCTGATTTAACTCTCCATCTTGCATAAAAACCTTCTCTTGAATCATCTACTTGTTTTGGGATGATAGAGGATTAGTTTCTCTCCCGAAATAGTTTCAGGCAGGTATCTGCTACATCCTGATCATAAAGAAATCCCTTATTTTTCTCAATTTCTTCAAGGGCGGCTTCAATACCCAGGGCCTTACGATAGGGACGGGGGGAAGACATGGATTCCAGGACATCGGAAACCGCCAGAATGCGGGCCTCCACGAGGATCTCGTCCCCTTTCAGATTTCTTGGATAGCCGGAACCATTCATCCGTTCATGATGCTGATAGACTATCTCCGCCAGTGGCCAAGGGGATTCCACATCCTTCAGCATCTCGTATCCCCTCTGAGGGTGTTCTTTAATAATGGAAACCTCGTTTTTTGTCAACGGGGTCGTCTTGTTCAATATTGGCGCGGGAATGGATAATTTCCCGATATCATGAATGGAACCTGCCATGCGGATTCCTTCAATCTTGTCATGATCTAATCCCATTGCCGTGGCAATGGCCCTGGCTATATCCGCAGACCGGGTTTGGTGACCGACCGCATAAGATTCCCTGGACTCTAAAGCGGGTATGAGAACATGAATCGTCGTGCCAATCGCTTTTCTAAGATTGTCAACGGTCTGTTGAAGTTTTGATTCCGCCTGCTCTTGCTTTTTTCTAAGGTCTGCATTTTTTAATTCTCTATTCACGGCCGGGCAAAGGCGCGATAAGTTGCCTTTCGTGATGAAATCTTTGGCGCCTGCTCGCATATACTCTGCGGCGGTCTCTTCACCGGCACTTCCTGATATAAGAATAACAGGGATCTCTATATTAGATTTTTTCAATACGGCAATGGCTGAAAAAGCATCGAATTTTTGCAGGTTAGAATCGCAAAGGATCATGTCCCATTGATGCTCTTGCAGGGCTTTTTTCATTGCGTCAGCCGTTTCCACCCTTTCATAAAAAGGATGGCCTCCGTCTTTTTCAAGCTCACGGATGATAAGCAACGCATCTTGCTCCGAATC
>CAZOPH010000170.1:0-1495 GCA_964581635.1 uncultured Smithella sp. | reverse complement strand
TGAGCGAAGCCTTCGGGAATCCACATCTGGCGATGATTGTCGTCGGAAAGCTCTCTGCCCACCCACCGGCCGAATGTCGGGGATGACCGGCGAATATCCACAGCCACATCAAATACGGCACCGCGGACAACCCGTACAAGTTTTCCCTGGGGCTTCGAAATCTGATAGTGCAGGCCGCGCAGGACATTTTTTTCGGAACGGGAATGATTGTCCTGAACAAAAGTAGTTTGCAATCCGGTTTTCTCAAGCCAGACTTGCTGGTTGAAGCTTTCATAGAAAAAGCCCCGCTCATCACCAAAGACACGCGGTTCGATGACAAGCACTTCGGGAATCTCGGTTTTAAGAATATTCATAAGTAATAGCGCATAGCTCGTGGCTGGTAGCTCACAGGTTAAGGGTTATAAAAAGTTTTTTTCTCTCTCAGGATTCTTTCGAGATAGTCCCGATAAGACGATTTGGGAGTCTCTTCAATCACCTGCTTCATCATCTTTTTATCTACAAATTCCATGCGAAAAGCGATTTCTTCCAGACAGGCAATCTTTAATCCCTGCCGTGCTTCCAGCGTGCCGATGAAATGACTGGCCTCCAACAGGCTGGTGTGCGTTCCTGTGTCCAGCCAGGCGATACCACGTCCCAGCGGAACAACATGCAGACCGCCGCGTCGCAAATATTCCATGTTGACGTCTGTGATCTCCAATTCGCCGCGCGCCGACGGCTTCATGGCTTTGGTGATTTGCGTGATGTTTTGATCATAAAGATACAGCCCGGGCACCGCGTAATTGGATTTTGGCTTGGCCGGTTTTTCTTCGATACTGATGGCTTTGCCCGTGGCGTCGAATTCCACCACGCCGTAACGTTCCGGATCGGTAACGTAGTAACCAAAAATGACGGCTCCACTTTGAAATTCCTGGACGATTTTCTGGAGATCCATCTTGCCGTAAAAGATGTTGTCCCCTAAGATCAAACACACGGCCTTACCCGCTATAAATTCTTCGCCAACCAGAAACGCCTGGGCAATGCCTTTGGGTTCAGGCTGGACTTTGTAAGAGAGCTTGATCCCCCAACGGCTGCCGTCACCCAGCAGGGCTTCAAAGCGGGGCGTGTCCTGCGGGGTGGAAATGATGAGAATATCGCGAATCCTCGCCATCATGAGCGTGGCCAGAGGATAGTAAATCATGGGCTTATCATAAACCGGTTGCAATTGCTTACTGGCCACCAGCGTCAAGGGATAGAGTCTGCTGCCGGCCCCGCCTGCCAAAATAATACCTTTTTGAATGCCTCTCATTACTTACCTCCTGCCGTACATTTTTTCGTAATATTCGCGGTAACTGCCGTCGGTCACGGAGGCGATCCATGCTTTATTATTCAAATACCATTCCACAGTCTTTCGCATACCGTCGGTAAAGGTTACCTGGGGACTCCAACCCAGTTCGGTGCGGATTTTGGTGGCGTCAATGGCGTAGCGGCGATCATGGCCGGCGCGGTCTTTGACGTA
>CAZOPH010000169.1:2526-3595 GCA_964581635.1 uncultured Smithella sp. | reverse complement strand
GCAGCCTGCTTTTTCCCCCAGACGAACTTTCTTGGCCCGGTCATCAGCCGGGGTCATACAGGGAAAAAGGATGTGGCTCTGACTTTTGACGATGGGCCTTCCGAATTCACAACCAGTAAAATTCTTGATCTGCTGGATCGCTATTCCGTGAAAGCAACCTTCTTTGTGTCCGGTTTCAATGCCGTGCGGTTTCCGGGTCTTATTGAGGAGATCATCAAGCGGGGCCACAGCATCGGCAATCATTCCTATACCCATGATCCATTCGTTATGATGAAGCGTTACCGTGTGCTTTACCGTGAAGTTTATGAGGCCCAAAGCGTTCTGCAAAAAATGGGCATTGACGCACTGGCTTTCCGTCCGCCCGTCGGCATTATCAATCCCAAACTTCCTTCGATTCTGACACAGTTGGGATTGCTTTGCATAACCTTCAGCTGCCGGGCGCGAGACGCGGGTAACTTCCGCGTCAAGAATCTCGCTGCCAGAATCCTAAAAAAGGTAAAAGGTGACGATATTCTCCTGTTGCATGATAAACCGTCACGCAGGTCCGAGGATGATTTGGTTTTATTACAGGAAATTGAAAAAGTTCTGACGGGGATGAGAGACAAAGGACTGCGCATTGTGACTTTGTCCGAGCTTATCGGGAAGGAAATCATGAAAGTGCAGCGGCCAACCTGAACGGCCTTTTCATTAAAATGACCTTGATGATTGAGCCCGGAAAAAAATTTTGATTGAAAAAACAAACAATGATATAGAGTTCAACCCTTGGCTTACTGTAAGTGTAATGCGAACCGACAGGGAGGGATTTCTTGATCAATCGATGGAATTTGCTCAAAGATGTCAAAAGGATTGCACCCAACGCCCTTGAAGCCCAGGCTGATGTGCCCCAGGACTGTATCTGGTTTACCGGGCATTTCCCGGGTGAGCCCATTTTACCGGGAATCGCCTTGGTCAATACGGTGTATGAAGTCATTGATCGGGATGCTCAAGCTAGAGGAGAATCTGTGCAAATCTCGTCTTTGAAAAGAATAAGATTTACCGGCCCTGTCCGGCCGGGAGAAAAGTTTGTATT
>CAZOPH010000169.1:0-2426 GCA_964581635.1 uncultured Smithella sp. | reverse complement strand
ACTTTCAACCCGGACATGGATCTGGTCGATGAACTGGGTATCGACAGCATGGACCTAGCAACGATCGCGCTGGTTTTGCAGGATGAATATAAGATTGTCATTGATGAAGATGATTATCCCAAGTTAAAAACGGTGCGTCTTATTTGTGAATATATTGAAGAGAAGCTTGCTGCGAAGCAGTAAAAGAGAAAACAGCCGTTATATCCATGACCGTTAACGACATGACATCCGTACCATTCCAAAGACCGAAATTTTCCGATCTCTTAGCAAGCCCGGACGTTAAAGCCCGGTGGGAAAAAGTGCGCCAATATTTTTATCTAA
Organism: uncultured Smithella sp.; assembly: GCA_964581635.1. Classification (GTDB taxonomy): domain Bacteria; phylum Desulfobacterota; class Syntrophia; order Syntrophales; family Smithellaceae; genus UBA8904. The sequence continues at coordinate 2,105 of CAZOPH010000169.1, read as the reverse complement.
GGGAATCCACCTACGATATGAGCAACCGCTGCAACATCCGGTGTGACGGCTGCTATTATTTCGAGGGGGATAAACAGTTTGCCGTGGAGAACCTTTCTCCCGAAGATTGGCGCGCCCTGATGCGGGCGGAAAAGGGGCGCGGAATCACCTATGTCGTTCTGGCCGGCGCGGAGCCGTCGCTCGTCCCGGAATTGCTCGATGTGTGTTACGCCGAAATGCCGCTGGGTAGCATCGCAACCAACGGGTTTAAAAAAATACCCGAATCCGTCGGGTATAAAATTCATATCTCCGTCTGGGGAAATGATGAAACTAGCTTGAAGACAAGAAAAGCAAAAAATCTTTTGAAAAAACAGATTGAAAATTATCAGTACGATCCGAGGGCGGTCTTTGTTTATACGTTTACGCGGGAAAACATTCATGAGGCGAACGACGTTGCCGCCGAACTGGTCGCTTCCGGTTGCAAGATGACCTTTAATGTATTTTCCTCTCCCGTCGGTTACTCGGGGCCTTTGCGCCATGATGAAGAATCGCTTTTACGCACCCGGGCGGCGATGATTGCACTTTTGAACCGGTATCCTCAGAACATTCTTTTTTCGGTTTACAACGCCGTGGCGCATACCAGCGGGAAAGGGCTGCATGACCTTTACAGCTGTTCGTATCCCCGTTGCAACCCTTCGCAGGATATCGGTTTGGGGCGCTCGTTTCGTCAATACCGGACCGATCTGAATTGGGACCGGTCCGTTGCCTGTTGTGTGCCGGATACGGATTGTGATGATTGCCGTCATTATGCGGCCGGATCCGCCGTGGTGACGGCACGTCTGTATCGTCATGTGAATAGTCTGGAAGCCTTTCAATCCTGGCTTGATTATGTCGATACGTATTTGGCGGTTTGGGTTATGGGTTATGAAAAAGGAAAAAATCTCTGCTCGATCGAGATTACGCCGCCAAAGAAGTTGACGCCGTAAAATAGTACGGGGATTTATAAAAAGGATAGCAAGGCATGCAAACCATTAGCGCGCTGTTGGATCAAGACTGGTACGACCGTTATCGACGAATTGCCCATCTTAATATCCGAAGCTCCATTTATGACTTGACCAACCGCTGCAATCTGCGCTGCAAAGGGTGTTTCTTTTTTTCTTCCGGCGAACATCATGTAACGGAAGAGACGGACATCGAAAAGTGGGAGCAGTTTATCGATCAGGAAAAAGCCCGCGGCGTGAATCTGGCGATTCTGATCGGAGGCGAGCCGACGCTATGCATGGACAGGCTGGCGGCCTTTTATAAGCGTTTGCCCACCTACTGCGCGACCAACGGCCTGATTAAAGTGCCCCGGGATCAATTCCCCGACATGATGGTGGGCATTTCCCTGTGGGGCGGCGGTGAAGACGAGAAGGTCCTGAGAGGGAAAGATACGTTTGCCATCTCCAGCAAAAATTACGAAGGCGATCCTTACACCTATTATCTCTACACCGTCACACCCAAGCAGGTCGGAAAAATCGAACCGGTCATTCGCCGCATTGCCGATGTCGGCTTGAAAGTGCATCTGCAACTTCTTTCCAACGATGAAAGCGTGGATGGATTTTACTGGCGGCAGGGCGAACTCGACGACCTGCGCTCTGAGATGGATGAGATGCTGGATCATTATCCGCAAACCATCATTTCCAGCAAGTATTACCATGAATTGATCACCACAGGCATGATGCAGGGGCGGCGCTTCGGCTGGCAGGAATGCCCGTCGGTAACCGAATCGCTGGATAACCGAAAGCCACCGGTGCGCCGGCTGATTCATTTCTACCGCTGGGCCGCCGATCTCCACACCGTCCACCGCTGTTGCACGTCTGCCACGCGGGACTGTTCAACCTGCAAAGACGGCGCGGCACACATGAGCTGGATTATGGTCAACAAACGTGCACATATGAACAGCACCCGGGATTTCCAAAACTGGATTGAAGTTTATGAAATGTTCGCCAAGCTCTATCGGCTGATATCGTGGTAAAAAAAGGTTCAAGGCTCAAGGTTAAAAGTTCAAGGTGCAGGGACCGGTAGATCGAGCGTAATTATTTCCTTCCGGAAAACAATCAAAAAATTATAATTGATATTTTTAG
>CAZOPH010000168.1:0-3605 GCA_964581635.1 uncultured Smithella sp. | reverse complement strand
GGATATATCAAGGGAAGAAGAGCTTACCCGCTCGCTGAGAGAGTATGCGGAAACGTTGCAAAACGAGTTGGCTGAAAATATCGAGCTACGGCGAGAGATTGAAGATGTTTATAATTATTTACAGTCGATTGTGAAAAGTCTGCCGGATAAAATTTATGAATTGGATAAAGACGGTGTTGTAAATTTTGTCAGTCGAAGCAAAAACAAAGAAGGTGATCGATCAGAGCGTGAACTTAAAGGAAGATATTTTATGGAGTTTGTCGCCCCCGAGGATGAAAATTTTGTCATGTCCAAGTGGGAAGAAGCAAAAAAAGGTATATTTACACCTTACGAAATTGAAACCACAACAAAGGACGGCCGCAAGGTCAATCTTATGGTAACCGTGGCGCCTATTGTCGGAACGGACCATTATATATTGGTGCAGCGAGATATTACGGAATTTAAGAATTTGGAAAAGAAACTCTATAACAGCCAGAAACTGGCGGCATTGGGGCAACTTTCGGCCGGTATCGCCCATGAGGTTCGCAATCCTCTATCATCTATTAAGATGAGTTTGCAGATCTTGGAAAAACGGATGAATCCGGAAGGTAATGATCTCAAAAGATTTAAAATCGCGCAAAAAGAAGTTGAACACCTCGAAGAACTGGTTAACAATGTATTGATATTTGCCAAACCAGTGGATCCCACAATGGTCGCTGTCGATCTCATAAAAGTTTTGGAACAGGCCATTGCTCTGTCGGAAAAAGTCATTCACGATAAAAAGGTCAGCATTAAACTGGAAGCGCAGGAGATTCCTCAGTGCAACGTGGATGTGGCGATGATTACAGATGCTTTTTTAAATATTATCCGAAACGCAGCCGAAGCTGTGGATGAAAAAGGTTCCATTCGCATTTTTGCCCGCAGTATCGGCAGTCAACCGCCTGCCGTGCTGGTTGTTGTAGAGGACAACGGTTGCGGGATTGATGAGTCAGACATGCCTCATCTGTTTAATCCGTTTTTCACCAAGAAAAAATATGGCACAGGTCTTGGACTTTCACAGGTATCCAAAATTGTGGAGTTGCATCAGGGGAAAATAGAAATTATCAGTGAAAAGGATAAAGGAACGAAGGTTTGTGTTACATTGCCCTGTGATTAAAGGCACCGAGTCCCAGAAGATAAAAATCTGAAAAACGGATTATGAAGATTCAGGAATCCGTTGAATGGCGAAGGTTAAGATTATGGCGAGTATTCTGGTTATTGATGATGATGAATCGATTGTGGAAACGCTGGATCTGTATTTAACGGAAGAGGGATACAACGTCAGGACGGCCCTGACTGGAACTGATGGCTTGAATCAATACGTACAGGAACCCTCGGATGTGGTCATTCTGGATATCCGTCTGCCGGATGTGGATGGGTTTGCCGTTCTGGAGGATCTGAAGGAAGAAAATGAAAATGTTAAAGTGATCATGATTACCGCCTTCCATGACATGGAAACAACGATCAATGCCATGAAGTGCGGTGCTTTCGATTATATCCATAAGCCGGTCAATGTTGATGAACTGGATTTGGCGATTAAGAAGGCCTTGAAATCCCTTGAGATGGAGAAAAAGATTGACGGCCTTCTCATGGAGCCGTCACGCAATTTCCGGGTGGGCGATATCATCGGTACCGGCAATGAAATGCGCGAAATTTTCAAGACGATCGGCACTGTCTCTAAGAGCCGCACGACCGTACTCATTCAAGGTGAGAGCGGTACAGGTAAAGAATTAATTGCCAAGGTTGTTCATAATAATACCTCTCCCGATGAACCGTTCATTGCTGTGAACTGTTCTGCCATTGTCGAAACGCTCTTGGAATCAGAATTATTCGGCCATGAAAAGGGTTCCTTTACCGGGGCTGTTGCCCGTAAACTGGGTAAATTTGAACTGGCGCGCTTCGGCACGGTATTTCTGGATGAAATAAGTGAAATGTCCGTTAATTTACAGGCCAAACTTCTTCGTGTTTTGCAGGAGATGGAATTCGAACGCGTTGGGGGTAAAGACCGTGTGAAGGTGCATGCACGTATCATGGCTGCGACCAATAAAGATTTAAAATTGATGGTCAAAGAGGGCAAATTCAGGGATGACTTGTATTACCGCTTAAATATTGTTGCCATTAACCTGCCACCGTTGCGTTCGCGTCGCCAGGATATTCCGCACCTGATTGACTATTTGTTGTCTAAAATTAATTTGGATCTGCATAAAAAAATTGTCGGTGTTTCCGGTGAAATGATGGAAAAGTTCATGAACTATTCCTGGCCGGGTAATATTCGCGAACTGGAGAATCTGCTGGTGAGGGCTTGTGTCGTTGCCAAGGGCCAGGTTTTGGGGGTCGGTGATTTTCCGGAATTGGGAAAAGAGGATCTGTCAATTATAGTGCCAAAGGATCAAGCCGCGGATGTATTTATGCCGGAGGAGCCGGGTAAATTTTTAACACTCGATCAGGTTGAAGAACGTTACATCCGTAAAATTATCAAGGAAACGGATAAAAACAAAGGGGAAATCTGTGAAACACTGGGTATCTCCCGTCCCACCTTCGAACGCAAACTTGAAAAATACGGGATAACTTTTGAACGGGAATAGGTAAATTGAAAATTATCAGCGCCGAATTTATTAAAAGTGCTGTTTGGCCACCTCAGTATCCGCTGGCTACAATGCCGGAAATTGCATTTGTGGGACGCTCCAATGTCGGGAAATCATCCTTGATGAATACACTGGTCGGCCGGAGAAAACTGGCCAAAACCAGCAACACGCCAGGGCGCACGCAGTTGATTAATTTTTTCAGTGTGAATGGATCAATATCATTCGTTGATCTGCCGGGTTATGGTTTTGCCAAGGTGTCCCAGTCCATAAAAAAAGACTGGGGAGACATGATAGAAGCTTACCTGCGAGAACGGCAAAATCTTGCGATGGTCATTTTTATTCTGGATATCCGTCGTGATCCCAGTGAGGATGATTTATCTCTGCGCGACTGGCTGGAACATTATCGCATCCCCTATATACCTATCTTAACCAAGGCCGATAAGTTGTCTAATAATCAGGCTATTGTAAGAAAAAAGCTTATCGAGAAATCGTTGGGTACAAACGCTCAGAAAAAAACAATTCTTTTCTCCGCAAAGACACAAAAGGGAAAGGGAGAGCTTTGGCAATTTCTCGAAAATCATCTATCTTCTCTGGAAAACGGTTAGCGCAAAAGCATGTTGAGCGCCAATACTTTTTCAGCTAGTCTTCGAGCAACTTAAGGTCTTAAAATTAAGAATAAAATAAGTTGGAATGTCAAGATTCTGAAATGATTTTCCGGGGAATAATTGCGTACATTATGAACGTTGGTCAAAAATTTATATATATGATATCAAATACTTAAATGCTAAAATCCAAATAAATCAATCTTCTTTGCTTGACATGATAAATAAAGTATGTTAGCCGACAAAAGCTGATCGGATGATGTGTCAGACAGATTTTCACAGGGCTTTCTTATATAAATTACGAGGTGTAATCACGTGGTAAAAGATAACGAAAAAGTTGGTGCGGTAATGGTGGTTGGCGCTGGAATCGCCGGTATTCAGGCCTCCCTTGATTTAGCCA
>CAZOPH010000167.1:0-3654 GCA_964581635.1 uncultured Smithella sp. | reverse complement strand
AGTGGATTTGGTACTTATCAGTCTTAAATATACCATAAGGAGGATAGTATGATTGTTGATAGCCATGTGCATCTTTTCTATGAGAATTCCGATCCTATGTCCTGGTTTATCGGAAGTGCGCGCGCCGGGGTTGCCACTTTCGCCAAAAGTACCGGAGAGATGGGGAACGCTAATGAACTCTACCAGCAACTTGCTCCCGAGCTTTTTGATGAAAATGGAGACAAACTGGTTTCAAAGATGAATGAAGCAGGGATCGACCGGGCAATAATTCTTCCTATTGACCTTCGTCTGCTTAATGACGAACCTTCTGCCTTTGATCAGAACTACCCCACTATCGAACAAAAAAACAGAACTTACTTTCAGGCTACACAGAGACATAAAGGACGGATTTATTCCTTTGCGGGAGTTGATCCACGGCGTCGCGGTGCGGCTGATCTTTTCAGGAAAGGAGTGAAGGAATGGGGAATGATCGGTCTCAAACTTCATCCCACCGCAGGATACTATCCTCATGACCCTCAATGCTATCCAATGTATGAAGCTGCTCGAGAGATGGGAGTTCCAGTGATAATTCATTCTGGTAATGAACCAGCGCCTTTGAAGTGCATGTATTCTCAGCCCAAATACATTGATGCGGTAGCCGCAGACTTTCCAGAGGTCACTTTTATTATTGCTCATTGCGGCCACGGTTGGTACAAAGAAGCAGTCGATCTCGCTTCCATGAAAGCTAACGTCTATTGCGACTTCTGTGGATGGCAGGTTGAATATCTCACCAATCCCGATTATTTTTTCGGACCTTTACGATATGCGCTTGATTTTCTCGGACCGTGGAGAGTTCTTTTTGGCACGGATGGTCCCGCATATACTTTCTTTATGAATAACAAAGACTGGGTAAATGCCATTCGTGAACACAAATCTCCCTCTGGACTAAAATTTTCAGATGAGGAGATCGAAATATTTTTGGGAGGAGCAGCGGCAAAGCTATACCACTGGAGCTAACTTATAGCACTTACTGTTTCTTACATAACGTCCTGTAGCATTTGAAAAATAAGACGTAGCGAAGGGGTTTGCCTTAATTCAGCACAAAACAACTATTTTTCAGATGAAAAGGCCGGAAGATGAACAGATTTTAAAAAAAAGATGAATGTCGCAATGTGCCTTCAACGCGGTCATCGGAGCAAGACGTGACCATTTCCGAAAATTAAAACATCAATGATCGGTTTTTCCCGTGATGTTCTTCCTAGCCATCAAACTAACTAGTCAAATAATATAATGAATTCATAGGCAGTATTTGTTTTTTCTAAAATGCTTTTTTCTGAAATTGACACACGAGTCTGCTCTAAGTTATAGTAATAAAACGAGGAGAAAAGTCGATGCTTATATTCCTACCCAGACCTCTGCGCGGTATAATTGGAGTTGTATTCCTGGTTATGAATACTTTTTTTTGGGCTGTTCCGATATATATAACTGCTGTATTTAAGCTTATACTGCCGTTTCGTGCGGCACGGGTATTATTTGATACAATACTTAATTTTCTATCTTATTCCTGGATCTACTGCATCAACGGCTTTATCGGAATCATTAAAAATGTTGAATATGATGTTATGGGGCTTGAAGAACTCAAACTGGATGAGTGGTATCTCGTAATTTCAAACCATCAGACATGGGTCGATATTATGGTCCTTCAGAAAATATTTCACGGACGGATCCCCTTTCTTAAGTATTTTCTCAAAAAGGAGTTGATATGGTTACCCATACTGGGACTTGCTTGGTGGGCGCTTGATTATCCTTTTATGGAGCGCTATTCCGCTGAAATTCTAAGAAAGAAGCCACACCTCAAGGGCAGGGATATCGAAGCCACGAGAAAGGCATGTGCAAAATTTAAAGAAAGGCCTGCCTCGATCATGAACTTTGTTGAAGGAACCCGTTTTACCTTCGGGAAGCATGCTGCACAGAGCTCTCCATACAAACACCTTCTTAAGCCTCGGTCGGGCGGCATCTCATATGTTCTTTCGGCGATGGGTAAAAATATGCGAAAGATTATCGATGTTACCATCGTTTACCCTGACGGAGTGGAGAATCTCTGGGAGTTTCTCTGCAGCAGAAAATCCCGAATAATTGTGCGGATAGAGGTATTGTTGATCGATCAAAACCTTCTTGGGCAGGAGCCCGATGATCCTGAATATAGGAACCGTTTTAATAGCTGGCTGAACGCGCTGTGGGAAAAGAAAGACAGGGAAATAACACAGACCAAGACTGAAACTTAGTAGGTTCAACATTCGTCAATGCTTAATTGGCCATTGCCAGTCACGTCAAAATTTAGGTCATGAAAGAAAAGATCATTAAATAAGAGCCAGATTATCCGCCACAGCCAGACCGGTCAATGTCGGGCAGAGGCAGTCTTGTTTCAATGCCACCAGTTTATTTTTGACCAATTCATCGATGACTTGCTTCTTGTCAACTAGAATATCCGTCCCGAAGCGATTTTTGTAATTTTGAAGATGGATGCCGTCCTTTGTGCGCATACCCAGGAAGAGAGATTCCAGTGCAAGTTGCTCTATGGAAAGCGTTTCCGATTTGTCCACCGGTTTTTTCCCTTCGCAGATATCGTTCAGATACGTTTTAATGTCTGCCTTGTTCCACCAGCGTCTGGAATCCAGAAAGGAATGCGCTGCCGGTCCCAAACCAAGATAAGGCAAGTGCCGCCAGTATTTCATGTTATGTCTAGATTTAAAAGAATCGGCGCGGGCAAAGTTGGATACCTCGTAATGAATGTAACCCTTATCAGTCAGGGTCTTCGATGTATTCATAAAGAAATCCAATGCTTCGTTTTCCGCAGGCAGTTGCAGACTTTCTTTTCTATATCGTTTATACAGAGGCGTTTTTTCGTCCAGCGAGAGCTGATAGCAGGAGAGATGCTCAGGGAAAAAAGATAGCGCTTTGTTTAATGTTTCTTTCCATGTCTTCATGTCCTGACCATAAACGTCGTACATTAAATCGATTCCGATGTTGTCAAATCCGGCCTGCCGCGCTCCTTCCACTGCCGCAATGGATTCCTCTGCTGAATGCCTGCGTCCCAGAAATTTCAAAACTGAATCGTTAAAGGATTGGATGCCGATGTTCAGACGGTTAATGCCCCGTTTGCGCAACTGCTGGAAATATTCGAGAGACACATCACCGGGATTGACTTCCACAGTTATCTCCGCCTGCCGGTCGATATTAAAAATGTCATTTGCCGATTTCAAAATATCATCCATTTGCTGAATGGAGAGAAGGGAAGGGGTTCCACCACCGATATAGATTGTGTCAAAAGATTGAAATGATTTTTTATAAAAGGCCATTTCCTGCGAGACGGTCTTTACGAATTCAGGGATAAGATGGATGGCCGAGATGGAGTAAAAGCTGCAATACCCGCATTTGCTCAAGCAAAACGGAAAATGAATATAGAGACCTGCTTGATTATTTCCCATGGCGTTTAGCAGAAGCATGCAAGCAATGTTTAATCTGCATCGGACTTCAAGACCGCGAGAAACGCGCTCTGCGGAATGCTGACAGAACCGATCATCTTCATACGCTTCTTCCCGGCCTTTTGCTTTTCCAGGAGTTTTCTTTTGCGGGTGATGTCACCGCCGTAGCATTTGGCCGTAACGTCTTTGC
>CAZOPH010000166.1:0-3684 GCA_964581635.1 uncultured Smithella sp. | reverse complement strand
AAGGGTGAGTATCTGGGAGCCCGCAAAACTATTCCCGGCCAGCCGACGGTAACGCTTTTGCCCGAAATTCTGTCCAGTTTCCTTCTGGCAATACCCTTTCGGAAATCCATGCGCTGGGGGAACTACGATTTGCGCTTTGCCCGTCCGGTGCACTGGATTTTAGCGCTCTATGGCGGGAAAGTTGTCCCCCTGAAGATTGAAGACATTGCAAGCGGCAATATGTCTCGTGGTCACCGCTTCATGAGCCCCGCTCCTTTCGGCGTATCCGACTTTAAAGATTATCTGTCCAAGGCCAGAGAAAATTTTGTTCTCGCCGACCCCGCTGAAAGAAAGAAATTCATTCTGGAGGAAGCCCAGAAGGCGGCATCCGAAGTCGGGGGGGAACTATTCTACACGGAAGACCTGCTGGAAACCATCACGTTTATCGTGGAATATCCTGTGATCGTGCGCGGAAGCTTTGCTGAAGATTATTTGAAAATTCCCAAGGACGTTCTGACGACCACGATGATTTCGCATCAGAAATATTTTCCCGTCGTGAATGATCAGGGGAAACTTTTGCCCTATTTCATAGCCGTCAGCAACACCCTCCCCCGCGACATCGCTGTGGTCGCCAGCGGAAATGAAAGAGTGTTGCGGGCGCGCCTGGCGGATGCTTCGTTTTTCTTTGAGGAAGACAAGAAAATTCCCTTGGAGAATCGAGTCGAATCACTTAAAAAAGTGGTCTTCCACACGCTTTTGGGAACATCCCATAAAAAAGTCACGCGTTTCCGCAAACTGGCCGTGAAGATTGCCGCTAAAGTAAAACCGTCCACCAAGAAAAACGTTGACCGCGCCGCGCTTCTGGCCAAGGCCGATCTGGAATCGTTTATGGTCGGTGAATTTTCGGAACTCCAGGGCATTATGGGACGCGAATACGCGCTTCTAGCAGGCGAAAAACCGGAGGTCGCCCATGCCATCTATGAACATTATTTACCGATAGTCGCCGGCGGCGATCTGCCGCAAACGGATGAAGGCGCCATTGTCGGCATTGCCGATAAAATAGACACCATCGTCGGCTTTTTCGCGGTGGGAATGCCACCATCAGGCACGGCCGATCCCTATGCGTTGCGCCGTCAGGCGCTGGGCGTCATCAATATTATTTTGGCCCGACGTTATCCGTTGAGTCTGGATTTTCTGATCGACGAGAGTCTAACGTCGCTGAAAGATGTTTTGAAAAAACCGGCCGGGGACATTAAAAAAGATGTCCTGGACTTTTTTAAGGGCCGCCTGCAAAATCAACTGATCGCCCAGGGTTATGCATACGATACTGTTGACGCCGTTCTATCCACAGACATTGGCGATCTTGTCCCGCTTATTGAGAAAATTCAAGCCCTGCAGACTTTCCGGCAAAATCCGGAATTTGAACCCGTCTCGATCGCTTTCAAACGGGTTGATAATATTTTAAAAGATTTTCGCGAAGCTCAAGTTGATGTCAACCTGCTTTCCCAGGAGGAGGAAATTAAATTGTTTTCAGCATTGGAAAATATTAAATTGCGTGTGGAAAAAGGTATTGCTGAAAAAGATTTCAATACTGCATTGAACAAGCTTGCCGCTTTGCGTCCCCCCGTGGATAATTTTTTTGATCATGTTATGGTCATGGATAAAGATGAGAAAATCCGTACCAACCGTTTAGCCCTTTTATCTGAAATATCAGCGCTGTTCCACAAAATCGCCGATTTTTCAAAAATTGTGACTGCCGGCTGATAAAAGGACTTCCCGGCATTGTAGCCTCTAATTTTAGGGCACATGATTTAAGAATCAGTTTCATTGACATTACTTCCTGTGCTTGCTAAGATGCTAAGGCTTTTCGTCTTAGAAAAGCGGATGGAGAAATTGTCTGATGAGTTTTCAGTTTAAACCGGATTCACTATCCACCGTGGATGAAAAACTGCGGATTAGCAAAAATCTGCAGGAAATCACCAATCGTATCCATGCTGCACAGAACATTCCGCAAATACTGATTGATCTCAAAGACGGCATCCTGAATTTATTCAACGCCACCTCGATCACGATTTACGTCGTCGATAAACTTCACAATGAAATCTATTCCATGTTTCTGGCAGGATCGCAGCTTAAGGAAATTCGCGTCCCGATCAGCAACCAAAGCATCGCTGGATATGTCGCCAATAAGAACCGTATTGTTAATATCAGTAATGCTTATAATCAGGCGGAACTTAAGTCGATTGATTCAGATCTGGCGTTTGACTCCAGTTGGGATAAGAAATCCGGATTTAAATCCAAACAAATTCTTGCCGCTCCGATTTTTTATGAAGATCAGCTCATGGGCGTTATCGAAATCCTCAACAGAAAAACAGGCGACGGCCAATTTACAGAAGAAGAGGTCAGTCTGGCGGTGGAAATCGCCGAAGTTTTGGGTGTTGCCTTTTATAATCAGCAGCGATTCCAGCGTCGCCGAAGAACGCGCTTCGATTTTCTGATCACCCGTGGTTTAATCACAGAAGAAGAAGTGGAAGCGGCTTGGCAGGAAGCGCGCAAGAATAAAGAAGCCGTGGAATATCGACTGATGAGTAAGCACAGGATTTCCAGAGATGATATCGGTCATTCTTTTGAAGAATTTTACCGCTGCCGGTTTATTGATTTTAACGATAAAACGGTCATCCCCGGCGATTTAATTAAAAATCTCAAAAAGGATTACCTCCGGCGTGAAATGTGGGTGCCTCTGGAAAAAATTGACGGCAATATTCACGTCATTGTCGATGATCCTAACAATATCTTAAAAAGAGATGCCATCGAAAATCTTTTGAAAACAAAAAAAGTGAAGTATGATGTTGCTTTGCCCGATGATATTTTAAAATTTATTAACCTCTTTTTTCACTCCTCCGATGGCGATGCGCATTCTTTTACCGACCTTTTAGGGAAACTGGATGATGAAGATAGCGGCTCCGATGATGAAGGCGCTGATCTGGTCACGGAATCCGACAGCGTCATCATGCAGCTCGTCAATAAAATTGTTAACGATGCTTATGCCCGTCGGGCATCCGATATTCATATTGAACCGAATGTCGGCAAAAAAAATGTGGAAATCCGGTTTCGTGTTGACGGCGACTGCGCCGTGTACCAGACGGTTCCATTCGGTTACCGATCCGCAATTATTTCCCGCATCAAGATTATGTCCAATTTAGATATCACCATTAAAAGATTGCCGCAGGACGGCAAAATTAAATTCCGATGTTCCAATGGTGAAGAACTGGAATTACGCGTGGCTTCTATTCCCACGCAAGGCGGTGTTGAAGACGTCGTCATGCGGCTTTTGGCCAAAGGCGAAACCATGCCTTTGGAGGATGTGGGCCTATTGAAACGTAACTATGATGAAATGCTCAAAATCATCACCAAGCCTTATGGTATGATTTTAGTCGTCGGCCCGACAGGCTCCGGTAAAACAACCACCCTGCACGCGGCGCTGCACCATATCAACCGGCCGGATCGAAAAATCTGGACGGCCGAAGATCCGGTGGAAATCACCCAGTACGGCTTACGCCAGGTCCAGGTACAACCCAAAATCGGTTTCGATTTCGCTGCAGCCATGCGATCATTCTTGCGCGCCGACCCGGATATCATCATGGTTGGTGAAATGCGCGATTTTGAAACCGCCAAAATTGGTGTTGAAGCATCGCTGACCGGTCA
>CAZOPH010000165.1:0-3729 GCA_964581635.1 uncultured Smithella sp. | reverse complement strand
AACTACGACCAAGACTGAGGCCGCCAGCCGCGATCTTCAGGTTGTCCAGACCACGATGGTGCTGAACTATAGTATCGAACCATCCAAAGCGGGGCAAATGTATTCTAATATCGGATTAAGCTACAATGAACGGGTCATTGACCCCGCGGTCAAGGAAAGTTTCAAGGCGGCGGCGGCGCGTTACACGGCGGAAGAACTGATATCCAAACGCGAAGCGCTTAAGACGGAAGTGCGTAATTATCTCCGTGAAAGATTACACGTGTTCGGGATTGTCGTGGTGGAACTTTCCATTACGGATTTTGAGTTTTCCCAGGAATTTAATAAAGCGATTGAATCAAAGCAAACCGCTGAACAGAACGCGTTGCGTGCCAAGCGTGATCTCGACAGAATCAGGGTAGAGGCCGAACAGAAGGTAACCTCAGCCAAAGCCGAAGCCGAAGCCCTGCGCCTGCAGCGGGAAGTTATTTCGCCGGAGCTTATTCAGTTACGCCAGATAGAGGCACAGATCAAAGCCATCGAAAAGTGGGATGGTAAAATGCCCAATGTGACAGGCGGAGCAGTGCCCTTTATCCAGATGGATAAGCATAAATAACTTCTGAATGGCGGGAATAGCGGCTCTAAATGTAAAAATGCGAGAAACCGATAAGTCTGAACGGAGAAGACAACGTGAAAAAGAAAATCATTATTATATTGTTTGCGGCGGTTTTTATCGGGGCGGGATTGCTTGTTTACATCGGGCAGCGCCAGAAAACTTCCCAGGAACTTTTTTACTCCGGCGTCATAGAAGCAACACAGGCTAATTTGTCTTTCCAGGTTCCGGGGCGTGTTGCCAAGGTTAATGTTCAGGAAGGGCAGTCTGTTGCTAAAGATCAGATTATCGCTGAACTGGATCGGGCTGAATTTGAATCCCGATACGATCAGGCGAAAGCCAGTCTGGAGCGGGCGCAAAAAACAAAGCAGCAACTGGGAACCGTGCTGGACATCAGCCGGAAAACGCTGCCCTCGGAAGTGGCCAGAGCGACGGCCAATGTAAAAAGCGTTCAAGCCACACTAAACGATGCTGAAAAGAACTATAAACGATTTGAAGATCTGTTCCGCAATGGTGTGATCACGGAAAAAGAGCGTGACACCATGAAATTAACATATGACGTGGCTAAATCGCGTCTGGCCGAAAGTGAATCTGTCCTGAAACTGGCGCAGGGCAATTTAACCAGAATAGATGCCGCCAAACAAGAAATTGAAGTCGCCACTGCACAAATTAATTCGATTAACGCATCATTAAATCAAGCATCCATTCAATTGGCCTACACACAATTAAAATCGCCCATAGATGGTATAATAACCAGCCGCAATATTGAACCAGGTGAAGCTGTAAATTCCGGCAGAGAAGTCCTAACTGTTTCCGACCTATCCCGCGTTGATTTAAAAATATTTGTCGATGAAACGGAGATCGGCAAAGTCAAGCCCGGCCAGAAGGTAGATGTAAAAGTGGATACTTTCCCCGGTAAAACTTACACCGGAACAGTTTCTTTTATCTCTCCGGAAGGCGAATTTACTCCGAAAATCATTCAGACGAAAAAGGAAAGAGTGAAACTGGTATATCTGGTTAAAGTATCCATGGCTAATCCCAACCTTGAACTCAAGTCGGGAATGCCGGCGGATGCTTGGTTGCGGTAGGGGACTTCCGGATGATAGTGTCCGCAGAAAATTCCTCGACCATGTTGGAAGTCAAAAACGTTACCCTGCGCTTTAATCTTGTTGAGGCGGTCAGAAACGTTTCTTTTCAGGTGAATAGCGGAAATATTTTCGGTTTAGTCGGTTCTGACGGTGCCGGCAAATCAACGCTCCTGCGGCTGATTGCCACCATGATCAAACCCACGCAAGGCGAAATTTTTGTGGGCGGCCTTAATGTTGTAACCCAGAGGCAAAAAATCAAAAATATTATCGGTTATATGCCGCAGCGGTTCGGCCTTTATCAGGATCTGACTGTGGAAGAGAATATAAATTTCTTCATGGATATTTTTGATATCCCGCGCAAGGAAAGAAAACAACGCAAGGAGAAATATCTGGGATTTTCCAATCTTCAACCTTTTGTGAATAGGCTGGCTGGAAACCTTTCCGGAGGGATGAAGCAAAAACTTGGACTGGCCTGTGTGCTTGTACACGAACCGCAACTGCTCATTCTGGACGAGCCAACCAACGGTGTTGACCCGGTATCCCGACATGAATTCTGGGAAATACTGGGCAGTATGAAAGAAGAAGGCATGACTATTCTCGTTTCGACCGCTTATCTGGATGAGGGCGAGCGCTGCGATAGTCTCGGTTTGATGCATAATTCTATACTTATGGACACAGCAGCCCCTGCTGTTATTCGCGGCAGGTTTAAAACTCTGGAAGAAGCAATTATTAAACGCATTAAAGAAGTGGATAAGGATCTGGCCCATGACTCATTCCAGCTCTGATTCCATTTCCGTGACGAATCTGGAAAAAAAATTCGGCGATTTTGTCGCGGTCAATAAAATAACCTTTTCGGTAAAGAAGGGCGAGATATTCGGATTTCTCGGCGCCAACGGCTCCGGCAAGTCCACTACAATTCGCATGCTTTGCGGTATAATCACTCCTACGTCCGGTGGCGGAGTCGTTGCCGGACACGATATTATGACGGATGCGGAAGAAATCAAGCATTCCATCGGCTATATGTCGCAGAAATTTTCTCTTTATGAAGATTTGACGCCTTTTGAGAATTTGCGCTTTTATCTCGGGGTTTACAATGTGCCGGAAGCACAATGGCCGGAGCGCATTAATTGGGTTCTGGATATGACGCGCCTGCAGAATGTCCGCAACCGCAAAACACGGGAATTACCGACCGGCTGGCGTCAGCGACTGGCGCTGGGTTGTTCGCTTTTGCATAAACCGGAGATTCTCTTTCTTGACGAACCCACTTCCGGTGTTGACCCGGTCACACGGGGTCATTTCTGGAATTTCATCAGGCAGTTAGCCCGCGGCGGAATGACGATATTTGTGACGACTCATTACATGGATGAGGCGCGTTTCTGCGAGAGAATGGTTATGATTAATGCCGGAAATATTGTGGCTTCGGGAACGCCGGCGGAAATTATCTCCGAAGCCTGCCCGGGAGAATCCGAAGCCGATCTCAATGACGCCTTTATAAAACTGATGAAGAGGAGTGAAGCTTGAAATTCGTAAGACTCAAAGCCATAACTCGCAAGGAATTTTATCATTTGATTCGGGATTATCGCAGCCTTTATCTGGCTTTTGCCATCCCACTTCTGCTGATCATTCTTTTCGGCTACGCGTTGAGCCTTGATGTGGATAATGTGGAAACGGTGTTTGTTGATCACGACCAATCGGAGCTCAGCCGTGATTTCATCCGTAAGCTTGACGCATCTCCTTATTTTCACGTTTCCGGAATTCTGCCTTCAGCGAAAAACGCGATTTCCTATCTGGATCAGGACCGTGCCATGCTGGTCATCGTGATTCCGCCGGATTTCAAGAAAAATATCGGCGCCGACCGGGAAAGCCAGCTGCAGATTATCATTGACGGCAGTGATCCCACTTTCGGCAATATTCTTCGTGGTTACATCCTAACCTTTGTTGAGCACTATAACCAGAAGCTGCTGCTTGGATTCCTGAACCGTCAGGGACAGCAGCAGATAAAACCTCCCGTGGATGGACGAATCCGTATCTGGTTTAACGAGGACATGGAAA
>CAZOPH010000164.1:2592-3777 GCA_964581635.1 uncultured Smithella sp. | reverse complement strand
GATAGGACATAACCGAATTTTGCCGGATTAGACATGATGATCTTTGCCGCCAGGATTCGGAAAACATATCGCTGCGTTTCCTGATTTAAGTAAAGATCGTAATAGTTGTTAACTTTCTGAACCAGGATTTCAGATTTCAGGCCATCTTCACCCATGTTATAAGCGGCAGCAGCAAGCGTCCAGGAGCCAAAGAGTGCGTAAAGGTTCCTAAGATATTTCGTTGCCGCTTGCGTTGCCTTGTCAACGTTTCTTCTTTCATCAATATCGCTGCTTACATCAAGACCGTATCTTGTTCCCGTGCTTTCGATAAACTGCCAGTATCCCACAGCGCCCTTATTGGAGAAGGCCAGCGGTCGCAAAGAACTTTCCGCGATGGTGATATATTTGAGATCGTCCGGCATGGACTGGGCTTTCAGAGCTTTTTCAATATCGGGAAAGTAACGATTGGCGCGTTTCAGCCAAAGGATGACATCGTCACTGCTGTCCAGCGATACCAGCAATTCTCTTTCGAGCCGTTCTTTTACATCCGGATCGTTGAGGGGCACCGGTTCGCCGCAGAAGTTGAGAGGTTCAGTAATTCTGATTGCTTCAAGCATTGCCTGTCCGGTGGATTGCGACGCTTTGTTCTGAGCATAACCAGTTGATGCGCAGATGATCATGATCACGAACAATATCATTAATTGAAATAGCCGGTGAAATAACTTTTTCAAAATAGATCCTCCCGATAGAAATATGGTGGTTGTATCAATTGCTTTCCGGTTTGGACTTGATAGAAGGATTGGCCATGTTGTCGCGGATTTCCTGAAGTTCCTTCGAGGCGCTCTCTTTGATTTCCTTGGATTGTTGAATCGCGGAGTCTTTCGCTTCTTTCAGTCCTTTGGGAACATCCTCTTTCAACTCTTTGACATCACGCACAATAGCGTCTTTCGTTGCCTCGACGGTTTTGCCTAATTCTTTTTTTACTTCTCTGGCGTCATCGGCAATCGCAGCGCCGATACTTTTATCCGTTGTTTTCTGGACCTCCTCGGCGGTGGATACAGTCGCAGAAAAGCCGAGAAGAAAATAAATGGCAAACAGACAAATCACGAATCGCTTCATTATATTTTCTCCTTTAGCGTATTTTTTTTCATTATTCGGATGGCTAAATTATAGGCAAAAAGGAAAACAATTGTCAATGAAAGGAAT
>CAZOPH010000164.1:0-2492 GCA_964581635.1 uncultured Smithella sp. | reverse complement strand
TGGCGGAATTGAGGTAGTCTCTTGCTGCCATTTAAAGCATTAGGTTTTTCAGTTACTGGGTGTTGAGGATTGGTCTGATATTGCACTGTGCCCCGTCGGGGTATGAAGCATTTGATTCAGATTTATTCTTGCATTAAAATATTGAAGTTGTAAGATGACGAGCAATTAAGAATAACACCTGTTTACATTCATCAGAGCGCTTGAAAGGTCAAATTCACAGAAAGATAACTAACAATCAAAATGAAAGGAATAGACATGAAAAGGAGTAGTTTAGTTGTTTCTTTGTTGTTTGTGGTTCTTTTTCTCTTTGTGAGTTGCGGAAAGATTTCTTACGAGTGGGTAAAATATAGGATTGATCAAGACGGGAACGTTTATTTTTATAAGATGGGAGATGTTCGTAAGGACGGGCCAACGCATTTTGTCCAGGTATGGGGCAAAGAGGTTTATTCACAAAAAGGCAGGGAGAATGAAATCCAAAGCAGGGCAAAAGATGGATTGACAAATGCAGGATATGAAGAACTGTCATATAAGAAATGCCTGTACGAGATAGACTGCAACAAAAATAAGATAAGCATATTATCGATCAGCCACTATAATAAGGAAGATCAAGAATTGTATGCCGACGGGTCTCATGTAAGCAAATGGTTTGATATCGAGCATGATTCAACGGGCGATCACCTTCAAAAAGAAGTCTGCAAATAATCGGAGTGTGTAATATTTTGATTCCGTTTAAACTTAAAAGGAGATGAGCATGAAAAATCTAAATTATATGAGCATTGCCGAAGAAGCTATGAATAAAATCAAGAAAGGAGCCTTCTTAACCGTTAAGTCCGCGGACGCTCTCAACACCATGACTATTGGCTGGGCCACTTTCGGGTTCATCTGGCAAAAACCGATCATGATGGTAGCGGTGCGCGATTCCCGTCACACCTTTGGTCTTATAGAAAAAGCTCAGGATTTTACGGTTACAATACCTTCAGGCGACATGAGCAAAGCAATCGTTTTTTGCGGATCGAAATCGGGCCGGGACGTGGACAAGTTCAAGATGTGCAATCTGAAAACAGAAGACGGACGGAATGTCGCCTCGCCGATCATTCAGGTGCCGGGGATTCATTTTGAATGCAAAATCGTTTTCAAATCCGCGATGAATCCGGTTTATCTGGATAATAATTATGATAAGACCCTCTATCCGAAAAAGGATTACCACACCCTCTACTTTGGCGAGATCCTGGCCTGCTACGAAACCGAATAATGGTTGAAAGATTGTTGCGATCAGAAGGGAAGGGTATGAAACTTTTTGCAATCAGCGATATTCACGGGGCAACTAAGCCCATCAACGAGGCTGCACCACTCATTCGCGCGGCAGATTGGGTTGTAATCGCAGGGGATATAACCCATACTAAAACACGGAATGAGGCGGCCGATGTTCTTGCATGCCTCGAACAACATTCGACAAAAATTCTTGCCGTCCATGGTAACTGGGACAGGTTAGAGGTTAAAGAATTACTTGAAGAAAAAGGGTACAGCCTACACGGGAAGGGCCGAATACTGGATGGGATCGGCTTTATTGGTCTGGGCGGGTCTTCGCCGACGCCTGTGAAAACGGCCACGGTTTACACAGAGAAAGAAATCGACCTTACCCTCCGAACAGGATATGAGCAGGTGAGGGAGGCGTCGCAAGTTATCTTGATCTCCCATGTTCCACCCCGGGGCGTCCGTGATCGCTCATTCATAGGTCTTCGGGGCGGCAGTCGTAGCGTGAAGGCGTTTCTTGAACTGAATCCAGTCAACCTCTGCCTGTGCGGCCATATTCATGAAGCAGCCGGGATTGAGCGCTTTTGCAGCACCCTGGTAGCCAATTCAGGGAGCTTCAAAAAAGGCCATTACATGTCCATTGAAATCGGCTTGGACCTTGTGGCGACGCGCGGCAGAGTTAACCATTGATGACGATTAGTTTCATGTCTCCGTTCAAAATCTTTCAGCTTCGAGCTTTTATCCTTCAGTATTCGCAATTTTAACACCAAATTTCTTTTGACATATACGACTCTCTTGTCATATGCTTTTGCCATGAAAATAAAAACTATTCTTATCGGCGTGATATTGGTTATTGCTTTTTTAGCGCTTGCGGGCTGTCAAAAACGGAGTGCTGTTCTTATTGACTATCAAGAGCCTCCCAAAGATTATAGTCGTGCTTTGCCCCCGGGCGAACTGGCCCTGAGAAAAATCACCGATCCTAACCAGATTCCAGACTACACACGGGCTTTATCTGATATGGACAGCTTGGCGGAAGCAATTGAGCGCAGTCTGAACTATATGGCAAAGCCATCCAGCAAAGCGTTCTATCCTTATGGCGACATCACCCATGAACGTGCGGTAACAAGCCTGCAGGAATTGAAAAAACTGGTTACTTCCGGCTTGTCGCCAAAAGAAATGAACGAGGTTTTACGGGAAAAATTCGATACGTATATTTCGGTCGGCTGTGATGATCAGGG
>CAZOPH010000163.1:0-3810 GCA_964581635.1 uncultured Smithella sp. | reverse complement strand
AAGTCGTTGCCGAGCAATATGGCGCGGCTGTTGAAAAATCGGAATGGATGGAAGGCTACTGTCCGATCTGCGGCAAAGAACCAAAAATCGGCGAAATCCGCGAAAGCGAAGATGGTCGGCGCTATCTTTTCTGCCACCAGTGCGGATACAAATGGCACTTCCGACGGATCAAATGCCCCTTCTGCGGTAATGAAGAACAGCACTCACTGGCTTATTTTGCCGTGGAAGGTGAGGAACGCTATCGGGTTGATGTCTGCAACAAGTGTCGCCGGTATATTAAAATTGTTGATCTGCCGAAATCATCCGAGGACGTGAACCTGGACGTCGAAGACATCGCCACACTGCATTTGGATGTGCTGGCATATGAGGAAGGCTACAACTAAAATCAGGAGGCCGACCCCTTTTCCAGGGGTGCGAGACTGAAGATAATTGGGAAACCCCTTTGGGATAGAAATTCCGAAGGGGTTTCTTTTATGTCAGGGATCTGTCCTGAAATAAACTAGACTTGATTATCAAGGTCGCCCAGCGTAGCCGGAATCGAAATTCGCGATGATCATCTGACGTGTCCTGTCGATCAGCTCGTCAACGGACTCGTTGGTATAACCGCTCGTATCAATGGGGTCACCGATGACCACTTGAATCTTTCCCGGCTTGAAGGCGAGGCTTCCCTTGGGCAGGATACGCCGGCTGCCGTTGACCGTCACCGGCAGGATGGGAATCTTCCGCCGAACGGCTGTGACAAATCCTCCCTTTTTGAATTCATGAATCCGCCCGTCGGGCGACCGCGTTCCTTCGGCAAACACCATGAGGCTGACACCCTTGGGCAGGCGCTCCATGCCTTTGTTGATGCTTTCGATCGCACTGGCGGTATTGGAGCGATCGATGAAAATGTTCCGCGAGGCATAAAGCCCGTATCCAAAAAGCGGGATTTTGAGAATCTCCTTTTTGATGAACCATCGGTATTGAATGCCCAGCGTGGTGACCAGCGCGAGAATGTCGTAGAGCGACTGGTGGTTGGAAATAATGATATAGGATGTTTTCGGCTTAATCCTGTTTCTGTTTTTTATTTCCGTGCGGACAAAGGACACGGCCAGCATGGTGTAGGCCCATATCTTGGACAGAGAGAACGCGAGATTGCCGGTGCGGCTCAGCAGTCCCGCAGCGATGATGGGAACAGCCAGGAGGAGAGTTGCGATAGCCGCCCACAGGGCAAGCCACAAAACGCGGATAAGGTTGAATGAGGAATGCATAAAACGAACTCCTTCAATCAATTTATTCGATTAGGGCAGCGCAACGACCGTCTTTCGCCTTGTTTTTTCCCTTTACGCCCGCTTTTTAATCTTGATGCTTTCCCGGCTCGGGCTTTACCAATCCTTTAATAATTGACGTGCCGTATTCCCTTCCGGAATTGAAGGCGCGAATGTTGTTGTCTTTCGTGGAAGCGGGAACGGAATCTAAAACGGCTTTTTTGAGTGCTTCGGCATGAACCAGAGGCTCCACTGCGGAGAGAAATCCCAGCATGACGATATTGGCCATCATCTTGTTCCCCAGTTCCTCGGCCATGCGTGTTGCGGGAATATGAAACGTTTTGAAGTGCATATCGGTCTTGCGGGTATGCACCAAATCCGTGTCCCAGATAAATGTGCCGTCAGGCCGCAGGGACTTAATGTTTTTGGTATAAGCCTCCTGGCTCATGCAGACCAGGATTTCCGGCTCTTCGACACAGGGGAAAAGAACTTCCTCCCCGCTGATGATCACCTGGCTGGAGCACGCACCGCCGCGGGCTTCCGGGCCGTAGTTCTGCGTCATCGTCGCGTGCTTGTGATCGTAAAGCGTTGCGGCTTTCCCCAGAATGTCTCCGGCCAGAACGATGCCCTGGCCTCCGAAACCGCTGATCAAAAGATGTCTTTCCCTTTTATCCGGCATACTCGTTACCGCCCCTTCTGATGTTCGGGATGCCCCACGCGCCATGGTGGCATCTGCGGCCGGTTGAACTTTTCGTAATGATCCATGAAAGTGGGCCGTTCGATATCGACGAATTTCCCCACAACGATTTCCTTGTCGATGTCTACGATTGCTTCACGAGTATCAATGTCGCTGCGGATCACCGAGCGGCCCCGATAAAACTTCAGCATTTCCAGAGCGTTTCCCATACGATTGCGCCGGCCAAAGGCCGAGGGACAAGGCGCGATAACTTCGACAAAGCCGAAGCCGCGCTTCTCCATGGCTTCGCTGATCGAACTCCGTATAGAACGAACCTGCTGGGCAGTCCATCTTGCCACATAGGTGGCCCCGCATGAGGCGGCTAAATCGCAGAAATTAAAAGGTTCCTCGGGCGATCCGTTGACGGTGGTGGTGGTCTTTGCGCCGAGTGGCGTGCTCGGCGCCTGCTGTCCGCCCGTCATGCCGTAATTGAAATTATTGACGCAGACAACGGTCAGGTCCATGTTGCGGCGCGCGGCATGAATAAAATGATTACCGCCGATGGCAAAGAGATCGCCGTCTCCGGAAACGACGATGACCTTGGTCTGGGGGCGCGCCAGTTTCAGACCGGTGGCAAACGGAAGCGCCCGGCCGTGCGTGGTGTGGAACGAATCCAGCCTGATGTACCCGGCCATGCGTCCCGTACAGCCGATCCCGGAAACCATCGCAACGGCATCGGGGTCATAACCGCTGTCTTTGATGGCCGTCAGCAGGGCGTTGAAGACCGTGCCGATGCCGCAACCCGGGCACCAGATATGCGGAATGCGTTCCGTCCTCAACAAAGAATCCATCGGGTGAGGCGGAAGGTGTCTTACGGCTTTTGCTGTTGTCATAATTTCCCCTTTGCTGCTTTGGAAATGGCGTCCAGAATCGTGCGGGGATGGATGATCGCCCCGCCGAAATTGGAAACAAGCTTTACAGGGCAGGCGCCGCGGACGCAGCGCTCCAGCTCCAGGACCATCTGACCCCCGTTTATTTCCGCCATGATTAACGCTTTGACACTTCCCGCCACCGACCGGAAGAGCTCTTCCGGGAAAGGCCATACGGTTTCGAGTTTGATCAACCCCGCCCTGATGCCTTCAGCGCGGGCGTCGCGCACAGCTTTCGTGGCGGAGCGGGCGCTGATGCCGTAGGAAACAACAACAACTTCGGCATCGTCCGTGTAAAGGTTTTTGGTGGCGATAATTTTGTCGCGGTTTTTGCGAATTTTATTGACCAGGCGGGCAACCATGCGCTCCTGCGCCTCGGCGTTCATGGCCGGGTAGCCGCGTTCGTCATGGGTGAGGCCCGTCACATGAATCCGGTAGCCGTCGCCGCAGTTGGCCATGGGCGCAATCCAGTCATCATCCCCCTTATAAGGCAGATATTCTTCACGGGAAACGGACGGTTTGCGCCGCGAGATAATTTCAATTTCATCTTCGTGCGGGATAATCACCCGCTCGTTCATGTGGCCAACTACTTCGTCGGCCATTATCAGCACCGGAAGGCGATAGTATTCACTGAGATTGAAAGCGCGGATGGTCATATCAAACATTTCCTGCGGACTGGCTGGAGACAGAGCAATGATTTCATAATGACCATGTGAACCCCAGCGTGCCTGCATCATATCCCCCTGGCCCACCGCAGTGGGAAGCCCTGTGCTCGGTCCCGCCCGTTGGACATTACAGACCACGCAGGGGGTTTCCGTGCAGATTCCTAGGCCGATGTTTTCCATCATCAGAGAAAATCCGGGTCCGGACGTGCTGGTCATGGATTTAACACCACCCCAACTCGCGCCCAGAATGGCCGCCATCGAAGCGATTTCATCTTCCATCTGGATGAAAATGC
>CAZOPH010000162.1:0-3832 GCA_964581635.1 uncultured Smithella sp. | reverse complement strand
GTTCCCAGATAGAGGGTGAGGTGAGCGAACATACCCGAGCGCAATTGCATGTCCTGATTTTCCAGGTGGATCTCTATCTCGCCGGACCTGCTTGCCGGATCGAGAGATGGATTGATCACCGAGACAGCCCCGGAGAAGACTTTGCCAGGTACCGCATCCGTGGTGATATCGCACTTCATACCCTTTTTGATGAGGCGAAAATCCTTTTCCGTAACTGTGGTGATAATCTTTAATTGTCTTTCTGATGAAATCCTTACAATGGGCTGCACAGGAGCAGACAAAGCGCCCGCGTCCACATATCGAGCGGAGATATAGCCTGATGCCGGGGCATAGATCCTGTGGTCTCTCTGGAAGATCGATATCTGGTCCAGTACGGCGCGGGCCCTGTCCACTTGGGCATAGGCGGATTCCTTCTGGGCCTGGACATGGTCGAGCCGTTGTCTGGCAACGGCCTTTTCAGCGTAGAGATTGGAAAGCCGCGCATAATCCTTATCCACAACATCCTTATTTGCTCTCGCCAACTCAAGAGCGGCGCGAGCCTCCTTGACCTGGGCATTGACGCTCTGATCCTCGATGATGGCGATGAGGGTACCCTTCTGTACAAAGTCTCCCTTTTCAACAAGGATCTTTTCTATGATTTTTCCGGGCACCTTGGGGAAGACATTCACCTCCAGCATAGGTCTGATGTCGGCGGTTAATGTAAGCGTGTTATCCATTTCGGCCATGCCTGCCACAACCGTTTTCACCGGAATTTTCTCCGGAGCCTTTACGGTGGGATCTTTGGAAATCCAGAAATGAAAGACGTTGTAAGCAATTAATCCTGCAAGGATGAGGATGCCTGCTACGATAATGATTCTAGTTTTCTTCCCTTTTGATCGAGTCAAGTCTTCCATGATTTCATTTGCTCCTTTTTTTTACTTAGCCGCATGATGACCGGGGATTTTCCCCACAGCCCTGTCCAGTCTGGCCATGGAGATCATATAACCATAGAGCGCACCGTAGTAATTTATCTGGGCCTGGGACAGGTATGTCCTGGCATCGAGTACCTCGGTGGAGGTGGTGATTTGCTGCTGGTACTGCAGGTTCGTCAGGCGGTAATTTTCCTGAGCCTGATCGAGGGATTCCCGCGCTGTCGCAATATTTTTTTTCGAGACATTCGTGTCCAGAAACGCGTTCTTCACGTCCATCCGGATGCCGTCTTCCACGGCGGCTATCTTTTCCATAAGGGCGAGCTTTTCGTGAGAGTATCTGCTGACCTCGGCGCGGGTTTTGCCCCACTCGAAGAACTGCCATTGCGCTTGGAGGGTGATGCTTGCGTTGTGATCATTGGTGTATTCGTTGTTGCTTGCTTCAGGATTGTCACCCATGCGTTCATAGTTGCCGACAAGAAAAACACTCGGATAGTATGCACTCTGCGCGAGCTTTACCGCATGATCCATGTTTTTGAGGGCGATCCTCAAGGCCTGGAGCTCAGGCCTGTTAATCATGGCTTCTTGCAGGAGCGTATTGATATCAAAGGAAAGCTCAGGGACATCGTGAATATCCTCAAGCCTTGTTGCCCTGTTGATGTCGAACCTCAAGACTGTGTTCAACGAAGATACAGCCATATCCGCGTTTGCCCTTGCCCTATCCCGATTCTGGACGGTATTTGCCAGGGCTACTTTCGATTTTAAAAGATCATTGTAGGCGATCATGCCTTCTTTGTAAAACCGTTCGGCATCCCTTGCATGGGATTCCAGGTTTCTGACTGCCTCGTCGGCGACTCCAAAGAATTTCTCCGCTAGAAGGGCATGGAAGTAGGCCTCCCGAACCTGCTTTGTTACATCCATCATGGCAAGCAGCTGGTAGGTCTTAGAAAGATCCACGCCATACCTGGCCATTTCATATTTCGTGATCAGAGCGAAACCCGTGAAGAGGGGCTGGATCGCAGTCAGATTCCACTTGTACAATTCTTCGCTGCTCAAGGGAATTTTCATACCATTGAACATGGAGAAGGGCTGATCTTTAAGGTTAGTGTATGCGTACGAAGCCGACAATTTAGGGAGAAAATCGGCCTGCGCGCTCTTTTTTTCCTCCTGGGCGGCAAGGTATCTCTGGGCAGCCTCTTTTATAGCGGTGTTGTTCGTAAGTGCGCTGTCCAGGGCATTTTCCAGTGACAAGATGTTTTCCCGA
This sequence comes from uncultured Smithella sp., assembly GCA_964581635.1. Taxonomy (GTDB): domain Bacteria; phylum Desulfobacterota; class Syntrophia; order Syntrophales; family Smithellaceae; genus UBA8904. The sequence goes on along the minus strand of CAZOPH010000162.1, from coordinate 1,660 downwards.
GGCTGGACATCGACTTCAGAGTTATCCAGTGCGCGTGCAAGGGGTGTCCACGCAAAGAGAAAAGCAAAGATGGCTACAGCAATGAAAGCAAATCTTGACATGTCTATTTCCTCACGGATAATTTCTAATGGTTTCGAAGAAAAGCCTGGTCACGTCCTCCACCTTCTCGTAAGGGTGCCTCTTCGGATCCTCGAGCCAGATGAAGAGGAAAGTGTTTGTGATGCTCTCCAGTACAAGAGCCATGTAGTAAGGCTCCAGTAGCCTCTTGAACAGGCCTTTATCCATCCCGCTTTTAAAAACCAAGGATATTTGCTGGAGGCCTTTTTCGTATAAGGCGCGTAACTCTTTATCGAGGCCGGCCTTTACATCGAAACTGCTCCCCCGTGTCTCCGAAAAGTATATTCTCAGCATGGGGATGTTGTTCGTGAACAGACGGCCCTTTGCGACGATATAGGCATGGAGTTTCTCAGCCTCATCACCCGGGCTGTCTAAGGCTTTCTTCATACAATCTTGGAACTCCAAAGCGAGGTCCATAATGAGGGCACGGTACAGGTCTTCCTTATCGCTGAAGAAGTTGTACAGGGTACCGACGGAGAATTCCGCCTCTTTCGCTATCTTGTGCATGGAAATGTTGTGATATCCGTACTTCGAAAAAAGATCGAGTGCGGTATTGAGTATTTGCTTGCGATGATACTGCTTCTGCCGATCCTTCCGCGGTAATGCCTTTTTTTTCTTTTGTTGCATTGGCCTGGGATCTTTCATTTAATAGATAAAAAAATAAAGCTGATAAGGAATGCATTGTGTGGTGAATTTTATGTCATGAAATGAACCAAGTGTCAAATATTAAAATGACAGAATCTTCACGCTGCGATCAACAAGATATTGGAAGTGGTAAGGCCAATTCTGAGTTACAATACAGCAAGTTTTAGTCTGCATTTGACATAATCCTTAGGACAGTGTAAATTTGCAACCACAATCCTTGCGAAAGGCGGGATGAGGAGGTAGCCACACAAGTATTTTGTGTTCCTTTATAAACCATGTTCTGTAAAAGAAAGTTGTTCCATAACGGGGTGAGTTTGAAAGCACCCGGATAAAAGAGTGAGGAAACCATGAAAAAAATGCGACTGTTAAAAATAATTGCCGTACTGCTATTCCTGTCTCTCCAGGGCTGCTATATCCCTGTCGAACCGGGTTATGAAAACCAGGGTGGAGGCGGGAACTATTACGAACCACCATCGATCGCATTTGAGGGACCTCCGGATGTGATCGTGATTCCCGATACAGATGATGTTTACGTTGTGCCTGGCATAGAAGTAGATTTGTTCTTCTGGGGTGGTTGGTGGTGGCGCCCATGGGAAGGCCGTTGGTATCGATCACAGTATTATAACCGGGGTTGGAGTTATTATAACAATGTCCCAGTTTTTTATTATGATGTAGATCCAGGCTGGAGAAGATACTACAGAGATCGTAACTGGTATGGTCACCGATGGGACTATGAGCGGATTCCTCAGCAGCGACTTCAACAGAACTGGAAGAGCTGGCAAAAGGATCGGCATTGGGAAAGACAGAGAACTTGGGACGTCCGGAACTATCAGCCTCGGCCACAACAACAGAGACAGGAACTAAGACAACAAAGGCAAAAGCAATATCAACAGAGACA
>CAZOPH010000161.1:0-3837 GCA_964581635.1 uncultured Smithella sp. | reverse complement strand
CCCATGGAACAGATTCACCGCGAAACTTACAAGCGCGGCGAACGCATCCGGTCTTATCTCTTTGAAGTGAAAAAGAACACAAAAGGTGCGCAGATCCTCCTGTCGCGCACACACCCAGCGTTTCTGAAAGCCCTTTTTGAAGTGGAAGTGCCGGAAATTTCCGAAGGGTTGATTGATATTGTGAGCGTAGCCCGCGAGCCGGGCAAGCGCGGAAAGATCGCCGTCAAGGCCAAGGACAAGGACATTGATCCGGTGGGTGCCTGCGTGGGAATGCGCGGCACGCGCGTGCAGAGCGTTGTCCAGGAACTCCGCGGTGAAAAGATCGATATTATTCCCTACACCGAAGACGCGGCGAAATTTGTCAGCAGCGCCCTGTCTCCCGCCAAAGTCAATCGGGTGTTTGTCGATGAAGAAAACAGGGCGATGACCGTCATTGTTCCTGATGATCAGTTGTCTCTGGCTATTGGGAAAAACGGACAGAACGTCCGTCTGGCGGTCAAACTGACCGGTTGGAAAATCGATGTGAAGAGCGAAACCATGGCTGCTGAAAATGACGACGACGGACAGAAGACGTTGACTAAAATACCCGGTATCGGACCGGCTATGGCGGAAAAACTCTTTGCCCAAGGCATCAAGAGTATCGCGATGCTGGCGGCGATGGAGCCGGAGGCGCTTTCCGAGATACCAGGCGTCGGTGAAAAAACGAGCAAGGAATGGATTGAGGAAGCCATCAGGCTTTTAGATGAGGAAACGAGCGAGAGTAAAAAGGCGTAATTTTTTTTCAGGAACCCAATATTTAACTTGAGGGAGTTTCGGGAATGGCGAAAAAGCGAGTTCACGAGTTGGCCAAGGAACTTGGTCTGGAGAATAAGGATCTGATTGCTCATCTGGAAAGATTAGGCATCACGGTTAAGTCCCATGCCAGTACTTTGGAAGATAACGAGGTCGAAAGAGTCAAGGAGGACTTGCAGGCCACGTCGCCGCGGCAAATTGTCGAGGAAAGAATTAAAACCACGGTTATTCGCCGCCGCGCGGTGCGGACACCGGTTGAGGCCGTCCCGGCTGAAGAAGCCCTTGAGGAAAAAGAAGAAAAATCGGCAGCCGAAAAAGTTGCACCGTCCATTGCTCCGAAAAAGGGGACGGCCCCTGCCGCGCCCGAAATATCCGAAGCTAAAAAAGCTAAAGAAGAGCCGCCGACCCTTCAACAGGCCGCACCTGTTGTAGAAGGCAAACCGGACGTTAAAAAGGAAGAGCTGCCCGCGGAGGAGATCAAACCGCCTGCTGAGCCGGGGGTTCAGGCAAAGCCTGTGCAGACGACACCCTTGACCACATCAGAAAAACCGAAACAGCCGCCGGTGATTCTCCCGGTGAGACCGCCGATGATGTTGCGGCATAAAATCATTCGGCCGGATGAAAAAAAGGAAAGTCCGGCCAAAGCTCCTGTGAAGCCGGGGGAAAGAATTGTTACCCCGCCGCCGGAGAAAATCATCAAAAGAGAATTCGAAAAACCCAAGAAAAAAGGCAAAGGGCCGGTCGAAGTCTTTATTGAAGAGGAAAAAGAAGTTCCGCGCCGTAAAGTGTTGGAGAAGAAAATTGAAAAGAAGTTAAAAAAAGTCGATGACGACCGGGAAGTTGTTTTCAGCAAATGGCGCGAAGAGAAAAAAGTCGCGCCCGTTCGAATGAAGAAAACCGAAATTACGGTGCCCAAAGCCATCAAACGACGCATCCGTGTGGGTGAAACGATTACCACCGGAGAGCTGGCCAAAAGAATGGGCGTCAAGGTTGGCGATGTCATCAATAAACTGATGGGGTTGGGCGTGATGGCCACGATTAACCAGTCCATTGATTTTGACATTATCACGTTGGTTGCCTCCGAATTCAGTTTTCAGGTGGAAAAAGCGGAAGTGGAATTTGAAGACACGATGTTGAAACCGCAAGCCTCAGAAGAAAATCTTAAGCCGCGGGCGCCGATTGTCACCATCATGGGCCATGTTGATCACGGCAAGACCTCGCTTTTGGACGCGATCCGCCAGACGAATGTCATTGACGGCGAGGCGGGCGGGATCACGCAGGCCATTGGGGCGTATCACGTGCATATCAATGGCCGCGACATTGTTTTTCTGGACACACCCGGCCATGAAGCCTTTACGGCCATGCGTGCGCGTGGTGCCCAGGTCACGGACATCGTAGTTCTGGTGGTCGCGGCGGACGACGGCGTTATGGATCAAACCATTGAAGCCATCAATCACTCCAAGGTGGCCGGTGTGCCGATCATCGTGGCCATCAATAAAATGGATAAACCGGGCGCCGAACCCGAAAAAATCAAGCAGGCACTCACCGAACACGGGCTCCTGTCCGAGCAGTGGGGCGGTGATACGATCTTCTGCGAGGTATCCGCCAAGAAGAAAACCGGCATTGAAGAACTGCTGGAGATGATCCTTTTACAGGCGGATGTTCTGGAACTCAAGGCCGATCCCGATATGTCTGCACGCGGCATTATCATTGAAGCCAAACTGGACCGGGGCCGCGGCCCGGTGGCCACTGTGCTGATTCAGCAGGGAACGTTGCATGAAGGGGACGCTTTCGTCTCCAAAACTGAATTCGGCCGTGTCCGGGCGATGATCAACGATCAGGGCCGTCGTGTCAAGGAAGCCGGGCCTGCCATGCCGGTGGAAGTCATTGGATTTTCCAGCGTGCCCCAGACAGGCGCGGAATTCGTCTGCGTGGAAGATGAGAAGAAGGCCCGGAATATTTCCGATTACTGGATCAGAAAAACACGTGAAAAAGAACTTTCCGCTTCTTCAAAAATTACCTTGGAGCAGTTGTATCAGAAGATCAAAGAGGGCGTGAAAGATTTGAACGTCATTATCAAAGGCGACGTGCAGGGTTCTATCGAAGCAATTTCCGATGCCCTGTATAAGCTTTCCACGGAAGACGTTCAGCTTAAAGCCATTCACAGTTCCACAGGAGCGATCAGTGAAACGGACATCATGCTGGCCTCCGCGTCCAACGCGATCATTATCGGATTCAATGTGCGTCCGGATGCCCGCGTGAGTGAATTGGCGCAGCAGGAAGGTGTGGAAATCAAGCTCTACGACATTATCTACAATGTCATTGCGGATATGCGTGCGGCGATGGAAGGCCTGCTCGAGCCGGAATACAAAGAAGTGGTGCAGGGACGCGCCGAAGTCCGTGAACTTTTTAAGGTGCCCAAGGTCGGCATCATCGCCGGTTGTCATGTGACGGACGGGAAAATTCCCCGCGCAGCCGGGATTAAACTGGTGCGCGACAGCGTGGTCGTTTTTGACGGTAAAATCCTTTCTCTGAAACGCTTTAAAGACGATGCCAGAGAAGTACTGGCCGGGTTTGATTGTGGTATCGGTATTGAAGGTTATAACGATATCCATGTAGGGGACGTGATTGAGTCGTACATCATGGAAACCCTGGAAAGAAAACTGTAAGGCAGACGGCTGAAAGAACAATATGGTTATCGGTTACGGCATCATTCAATTACGGATTCCGGAATCCGGCTCTTTGAAAGAAAAAAGAAGCGTTTTGAATAAAATCTTAAAACGCACGCAAAATGAGTTTAACATTTCCATCGCCCAGGTCGGCGATCTGGATCGCCACCATTTCGCCGAGATCGGATTTGCGCTGACCGGCAATGAGTCGCGCTACATCAACGGCAAGGTTGATCATCTGCTTCGGTTTATCGGTGATTTAAATGTTGCGGAAGTGCTAAACTCGAAAATAGAAGTTATGGTGGTTTCGGATTTTCACGAAGCAACGGATTGGACAGCAGGCAAGTACGATGAGTAGTTTTAAAAGGGCGGACAG
>CAZOPH010000160.1:0-3875 GCA_964581635.1 uncultured Smithella sp. | reverse complement strand
ATTTAATCGATGTCCTGCAAACCATGGTTGAACATCAACTTTGATTTGGAAATGGGTTGAGAGTATCCTGTCCTGGACAGATCATTAGATTTTCTTTTTACTCACCAGGTCTTTGAGCCTCTTGATGTGTCCGCGGCCGAGGCCTTTCACCTCGCAGCCTGATGCCAGATAGCGGCAGATGCGGTCGTCATCGAGGATGCCGAAACAGTCAATGACGGCGATCGGATGGCCTGCAGCTTTGATGATCTTGGAGGGATCCAGTTTGAGATACGCCTCATGCCGGACCGCCAGCACCAGCGCATCGATATTCTTCAAGGACTTGTTCAGATCTTTTTGCACCCGTAAGTCTTTCAGTTTTTTCTGGTTACGAAAGAAGACTGACTTGCTGTTATTGGGGTACTCTTCTTGATTCTCAAATTCAAACCAGTGATCCACATAAGGATCGTGTACCCGAATTTCAGCGCCCATCTCAGTCAACCTGCGAATGAGAATTTCAGAGCCGCTGTAACGTGTGTCCCCGACGTCTTCCCGGTAGGAAGCACCCAGGATGAGCACTTCCGCGCTTGCGATGGGCACGCTCATATTGCGCAATGCGTCGCGGACCAGTTGAGCGGCGTGGAGCGAACGGGTGTCGTTGATGTCAATAGCCAGCGGAGTTATGCGGAATGTGTCATCTTCAAAACCAAGAATGTGACGATTGGCCCAAACGCCGAGACCACCGTCCTTTGGCAGACAATAGCCGCCTATACCGGGTCCGGGGAAAATCATGTTCGAGTGCGTTGGACGCACTTTGATGGCTTTGATCACCTTGATGATATCCACGCCGTTTCGCTCGGCAAAGAGACTCCACTCATCTAGAAACGCCAGAATAGTGGCCCGGTAACTGTTCTCGACGACCTTGGCCGTCTCTGATTCAATGGGCCGGTCCAGCACCGTGAGAGGAAATTTTTGAGTATTGAGCACCTCATTTAAAAACTTGCCAACGCGTTGTTTGGCCTTTTCGTTAACGCCGGAGCAGACGCGCCAAAAATCTCGAATGGAAGCCACGTAGTCTCTTCCAGGCATGACGCGCTCATAACTGTGGGCGATCAGCGGATCACTTTTGATCCCTCTTTGACGAAATACCTTTCTCATAGCCGGCAAGGCTACCTGCTCCGTGGTTCCAGGGGCTACCGTGGTTTCAATAAGGACAAGGCACTGTGCAGGAATGCAATGGGCGATGATATCAAAAGATTCTTCCAGAGCAGTCATCTCCACCTGACCGTTTCTCACATTGCCCAGTTCGTTTTTGGCATAATCCAGTTGGACGTCCACGACTACAACGTCGGCAAGCTTAAGAACATCATAAACGAAGGTTGCCACCAGAGTCCTCTTGTCTAAAACGCAACGCCGGATCATCGGGTCCACTTCCGGATCCTCCGCCTTGACCGGCGAGACACCCTCGTTGAGTTTGGGGATCTTCCAGTAGCTTCTCGTGCTCGGTCTCTGCATGCCGATAACAAACTTGCCGGATTTACCTTTCTTCGTGGTGGTGTCGGCAACGATGGCTGCCATAACAGAGCCTACAAAGCCCAATCCCATGACGACAACAATTTCCTGCCCATTTTTTCGGGCCTGGGCCACCAGCTTTTCTATGCGGATTATTTCTTTTTTGTAATCTTCTTCCTTGGGTAGTGGATATTTAATTCCGTCGGGACTGATGGAGATGAGTTGATTCATGACGCCCTCCGTTTGTTTGTTTTTCATCGTATCAATAGGACCGGAATGGGGCTTTTGTGAATAATGTGAGAGGTTGTGCTGCCCAGAAGCAATTCACGCAGGCGGTTATGTCCATAGGCACCCATCACCATTAACTCCACCGGGCCTTCAGCAATGAAATTGAGGATTTCGTCTGCTTCACGGCCTGCGGAAATAATTACTTCACAGTCCGCCAGACCTTTTTGAGCCATGTCCTCAACCTGCGCGGATAAATCCGCCGCTTTGGCTGCATCCGCGCTGATGATCAGGACGGTGATCGGCCATTTGACTTTTTCAGAGATATCCAGAGACAGCTCCAATGCTTTTCTGGCGGGAGCACTGCCGTCATAGGCCAGTCCCATGCTTTCGATTTCACGAAAAGACTCCGGAATAACCATAACGGGCTTGCCTGAATGACGAATAACAACTTCAGCGACCGACCCGATCAGACCGCCTTCCTTTAAGTGAAAGTGTTCCCCTTTTTTCGCCATCAAAATTAAATCAGCACCTTCAGCTTCTTCAATGATGGTATCGCTGATTTTACCGATATTCTTTTTCGTTTCACAGGCGATGCCCGCCGCCAGGCATCGATCCTCGAAATTCTTCAATACAAAATCGGCTTTCTCTTTCAGCGACGTTTCAACGGCCTCAAAAAAACAGTCATAAGGTGCCATACCAACCGTGGCGGAAACATCGGTCATCATCGGTCCCTGAATTAAGTAGATGTCGATAACATGCAGTCCCGAAAGCGATGCCTCGAGTTTCGGTGCGATATAGATTCCGTAATCGACAGCGGTGTCGCTATTAACCGATCCGTCCACAGGAATGAGTATGGTTTTGATCATAATGTTTCTTTCCTTGTATGAAAGCTATGATCATTCTTTCTTTTTATCAAAATGACTCAGATCATGAAGTAAGTTGGCAACATCCTTTTCATCCCAGGTACCCGCCGAACCGTCCTCGTCACTTGCAGCCTCATCGATATGCGTGCCGTTTTCGTTAAAGATTAAATATTTACCTGTAAGATTCCCGTTTTTGTAAGTCGCTTTCTCTTTGGTTTGTCCGTTTTTGAAGTAGGCAATATAGTCGCCTTCGCGTTTATCGTTTTTAAATAATCCTTTTTCCTTAATTTGTCCGCTTTTATAATAGCAGACATATTCCCCTTCGAACTTTCCGTTTTGAAAATTTTCTTCTTCCCTTAATTCACCTGTTTTATAATAGCGATGGTAAAGGCCGTGCAGTTTCCCGTCTTTGTAATGCTCTTCTTCCCGGACATGCCCGTTTTCATAGTAGGAGACATACAGACCATCCATTTTATCATGGATGAAATTTGCTTTTTCCCGAATCTGCCCGTTTGCATAATAGCTGATGGCGGGGCCGTTTCTTTTGCCGTTCACAAAATGAAGCTGTGCCATGACTTGGCCGCCAGGGAAATAAGTCGTATATTCACCGTTCATTTTCCCTTCCAACAGATATTTCTTTTCTTTTACTACACCGCTTGGATAATGAATAATTTTTTCCTGGGCCATAAGATTATTGCTCATTTCAAGGGTTGCGTGTTTTCTTCCGGTTCTTAAGATTTTTAAACAATCCTCCGGGATAATGCAACCAAAAATAGCCATATTCAGGCAAATTTTGTTTTACTTTTTGCATAAAGGCTATTAGGATTTGACATTCGGACAACTTGTTCCATATAATGCTTTCATAATAAACAATAAAGAGCGGATAGGAATGATCGTTTCCAATTTAGATACAACAAGAGTCGCTATCATCGGGCCGGGACGTCTGGGCACTGCGTTTGCCTATAAGCTGGGAAGAGACAACAAACGGGTCGCCATTTATTACCATAACTCGGACGTCTGCAAGGCCATTAACCGGGACCACTTAAATCCTATTCATTTAACCGAGGATTTGGCCAAACGGTTGGGCGGCATGGATCAGGTTCCGCATTTGTCGCCGAAAGTCTATGCGACCAACGACTTAGAGCATATTATTGAGAACAACGATTTCATTATCTTATCCGTTACGATGAATCGCCTGCCGGAATTACTCAATTATCTTAAACCGATGATTGATAAAAAGGCGGGTGACACCTGCCTGATTTCACCCATCAAAGGTTTGATTTCCGATGAAATATC
>CAZOPH010000159.1:0-3885 GCA_964581635.1 uncultured Smithella sp. | reverse complement strand
CCGACAACGCCCGCTCCGATGATGGTGATGTCTGCTTTCTCCATTTTCCAATTCCATCTTGCAGCAAACAATTTGAATAACTCAATACCCTCCAGGGAATCCAAGATCACCAGACCGTTCTCTACAATAAAGAAGCGTATACACGATTTCACGGATCGCTGCAAAAAATCTTGAGAGTAATCAGGGGTCATGGTAATAAAGGTGGCAACTGATGAAAGGTTTTGCTGAAATTTGAAGATTGCTACTTACAATGTCAACTCCATCCGTTCCCGCCTGCATATTGTTTTGCCTTGGTTGCAGAATAATTCGCCGGATATTTTCTGCATGCAGGAGACAAAGGTTGAGGATGCCAGGTTCCCCGTCGCCGAATTTGAAGCGCTCGGCTATGTTGTAACTTTCCGCGGCCAAAAACAATATAACGGCGTGGCCATTGCCTCGCGCGTCAGGCCGCAGAAAGTGTCGTTTGGCCTTGCGGATGAACCGGCCGATTCCGACCGTCTGGCTCAGGCGCAATTTAACGATCTGATTATTTTAAATGCCTATGTGCCGCAGGGGCAGGATGTCGATAAACCCCAGTTCGCCTATAAGCTCGCGTGGCTTAACCGACTGAAAAAATATTTGCAGAAGAACTTTAAGCCGGATCAAAAATTAATTCTGTGCGGCGATTTTAATGTCGCGCCTGAAAACATTGATGTTCATGACCCTAAGCGGATTCTGGGGCATGTTTCTTTCAATCCAGAAGTGTGGAAGGCATACGAAGACGTCCAATCCTGGGGGCTAACGGATGTATTCCGTAAGCATCATCCCGATGAACCGGGGAAATATACGTTTTTTGATTACCGCGTCCGCGATTCCGTCAGCCGTAATCTGGGTTGGCGTGTTGATCACATCCTGACAACGGAAACACTGGCAGCAAAATCCATAGAATGTACAATTGACCTGGCGACGAGGCTCTCTGAAAAGCCGTCAGATCACGCAGTGATTTACGCCCTGTGGGAAGGGAAAGTGTGATGGGTACAGAAGAAGACCTGCAGTCCATCAACGAAATCATGGCTGCGCGTTTCAAAAAAACAGAAGACGTTGTTGTGTCGGCTGAAAACATTGCCGAACTTTTTGAAAATCTGTTGGAAGGCATTGAAAAAGAATTTTCCGTGCCCTTCGTCTGGCTGACGATCATTGATCATGAAAAAGCCGCGCCGGTTATCAGCGAGATACAATCATCGGAAATGCTGAAAAGTAGATATTCTGTCATCTCGCAGGAATTGTTTGAAAAAATTCTGCCCGACGGTGATAAACCTGTTTTGGCGAACAAGGACTTGCAGTCTTTTTACAGGCTGTTGCCGCCAAGTCGGAAATATTTTGTCAAGTCGATTGCCGTTGTCCCTTTTGCGCTGGACGGTCAGATTATCGGAACCTGGAATAACGGAGATGCGGACGCCAATCGCTACGAACCGGATATGAAGACCGATTTGATTGAAGCATTGGCCGCGCGGATTTCCCGGAAGCTTTCTCAACTGGTCGCTGATCAAAACGTCACCTCCGGTCAGACTGGTAACAATAATCCATCTGGAGGTTTTTCATGATTGAACAGTGGATTTCAGATATAAAAAGAGAGTGTCCGCCGGATATGCTCGGGATGATCCTTGTGCATAACGGTATTGTGCGAGCAACGTCCAAGCAAGGCAAATTGGTCACGGGTATGAAGCTTTCTTATGATCAGGTTATGCTGGATAAAGCTCTCCGCCGGTTCAGGAACATGGAAGGCATTGTGGATATTCGGGCCTGGATCAATGAAGGCCTGCTTAAAGTCGGCGATGACATCATGTACATCTGTGTGGCGGGCAGATTCCGCAAGGACATTCTGCCGGTGTTTCAGGAACTCATTACGCTGATTAAAACGGAGATAGTTCGGGAAGAAGAGCTTTAATGAACAATGTTCTCATCCTTTTTGCCCATCCCCGGTTTGAAAAATCTAAAACCAACCGCGTCCTGCTTGCTGGTGTGGATAAGATTAATGATGTTACGCTAAATGATCTCTATGAACAATATCCCGATTTCAATATTGATATTGAACGGGAGCAAGAGCTTTTGGTCAGACATGACGTAATCATCTGGCATTATCCCCTCTATATGTATAGTGCTCCCGCTCTGCTCAAACAATGGATGGACCTAGTGCTTGAATATAACTGGGCGCATGGTTCCCGGGGCAATACCCTGAAGGATAAAATGGCTTTTTGCGTGCTGACGACGGGCGGCGTTAGAGCTTCTTATGCGGCAAATCAGATCAATCGTTTTACCATCCGCGAGTTTCTTGTGCCTTTCGAACAGACCGCCACCCTTTGCAAATTGATTTATCTGCCGCCCTTTGTTGTTCACGGTACCCATCTGCTGAGCGATCAGCAACTGGCCAAACATGCCTCGTACTATCATCAGTTATTAAGTAAGATGACCACGGGATGGTTTCCCATCGAATCCATTCGTCAATACGACTATCTCAATGACTGGCTCCTGAGTGAAGAAGGACGTGCCTGAACATGAGCAGCGCTTTTTTACATGACGCCATCATTTATCTTGCAACCGCGGTCGTTTTTGTGCCGGTTGCCAGAAGACTGGGCCTGAGTGCCATCTTGGGCTATTTGATGGGCGGTGTCCTGATCGGGCCGTTCTTCCTGGGATTGGTTGGTACGGAAGGAAAGGACATCATGCACTTTGCCGAGTTCGGTGTGGTGATGATGCTCTTTCTCGCGGGCCTGGAGCTCGAACCCACCACCGTCTGGCGGCTACGCAAATTCATCCTGGGCGCGGGTGCCGTGCAAATGGTCGGAACCACCCTAGTCTGTTTCGGTCTTTTTCTTCTTCTCGGCTTCAGCTGGCAGGCTTCGGTGGCTTTCGGCCTGGCCGCCTCCATGTCCTCCTCCGCGATTATCATGCAGATCTTCCGCGAAAAAGGCTTGTCCAAAACCCTGGCCTCACGGAGCGCGTTGGCCGTTTCCCTGTTTCAGGACATCTCCGTCATTCCGATCCTGGCTCTCCTGCCACTGATGGCTGTAGCTTCCGCGGTTCGGCCTCCGGACGCGCCTGCGACGCTGATTGAGGGGATGCCGGGATGGGCGCAGACGCTGATGCTGCTGGTCGTGGCCAATGCTGTTGTACTCATCGGCCGCTTCGTTTTTGTGCCTTTTTTGCGTTTCATCGCTCGCGTGCGCCTGCGGGAACTCTTTACCGCCGCCGCCCTGCTCATCGTCGTCGGCGTGGCCTACCTGATGATTCGGATCGGCTTCAGCCCGGCACTGGGCGCTTTCCTGGCAGGCGTCGTTCTGGCCAACAGTGAATTTCGGCATCAGCTCGAAGGCGATATCGAACCATTCAAAGGCATCCTGCTGGGACTGTTTTTCATTGCGGTTGGCGCGTCGATCAACTTTAACCTGATCGTCAGAAATCCGCTGATGGTGATGGGGTTGGTCCTTGGCATTATTTTCATCAAGGCTGTCGTCACCGGCGCGACCGGCTGGATGTTCGGCCTGTCGTTTGATCAAAATGTCCTTTTCACCGTGGTCCTGTCCCAAATTGGTGAATTTGCCTTCGTGCTTTTTGCTTTTATTGGCCAGCTTCGTCTCATTCCGGAATCAACCATTGACATTCTGATGGGCGTGACGGCCACCAGTATGATTTTCCCACCGGTTCTGATCCTGGCGAGCGAACGCCTCATTCTGCCCTATTTCGGAACAAAAGAGTCTGTCGCCCAGCGGCCGCCTGATGCCATCGAAGGCACTCTGTCCGGTGTCATCATCGCAGGCTTCGGCCATTTCGGAAGCACCATTGGACGGTTCCTGCGGGCCAATGGTATTTCCGCAACGATTCTGGACAACGATTCGGACCAGGTCG
>CAZOPH010000158.1:0-3904 GCA_964581635.1 uncultured Smithella sp. | reverse complement strand
ATAAAGGAAAATCCGTGTCGATTAAATACGCCATTCTTGGACTCCTTAATTATTCGGACATGCATGGATACCGAATCAAGGAGCACATCGAGAAAAACTTCGGCCACATGTGGTCGATTAATTTCGGACAGATTTATCCTAATCTAAAAGAGCTGAAAGAAGAGGGGTTCATCAATATGTTGGAAGCCTCACCGTCTGAAAATGGCGGCCCCCATAAAAAGCTCTATTCGATCACTAAAAAGGGGAAAGATGAATTCTCGAGATGGCTTGCTGCTCCTCCTAAAAAACCTATGCTCATCAGGGATCCTTTCTTGCTCAAGTTTGCATTTTTCGGATTCGGTGAAGATGAACAGGCCATGAAGATTATGGATGAACAGATCAAGATTTTTGAGGCTCAATTGAAGCGACGGCAGATGAACCGAAAGCGTTGGGAGCGTCAGGGCGTTTATGTCCGCCTCCTTTCTGAACTCGGTGAAACTCAGAATAAAATGTATGTGGAATGGCTTCGCCATGCCCGTACTGAAATTGAAAACAATTTGAAGGGGACAGTCCTGAAAAAAGTCTAGTATTTTATAATGATCATCATCGCAGGGGGGAATCATGGAATTTACGGGCATTACCCTCGTTACCGGTGCCGCCGGGTTTATGGGGAGTCACCTTGTTGAATTTCTTGTCCGGAAGGGAGTCCGGGTAAGGGCTTCCGCCCGTCCCCGGAAGGAGACGTCATTTTTTGACCGTCTGAGTGTCGAATATGTGGCCGCTGACCTGACAAAGCCTGAAACCCTGCCTCGTCTCTTTGAAGGCGGCGTTGACCGCGTGTTCCACCTGGGAGCGATCTGCAATTTTTCCACACCTTATGAATCCCTCTATCCAACCAATGTTCAAGGTGTCAAACTGATCACCGACCTTGCCCTGAAAAACGGTGTCAAGCGTTATATTCATGTCGGTTCCACGAGTGTTTACGGGTATTATCAGGGCACGCCGTTTAAAGAAGATTCTCCGCGTGATCCACGGGATTCATACGGGAGAAGCAAACGGGACGGCGAGGATGTCGTTTGGAGCCGTCTCAAGGAAGGCCTTCCGGCGATTATCACACGGCCATGCACCGTTTACGGACCCCGCTGCAATGATGGAGCAGGCAAGGCCTTTTCCCGTCCCTCCAGCATCAGTGCAATTCCGGGAGACGGTAAACAGCTTCTTTCTAACGTTCGGGCGGAAGATGTGGCCGCCGCCGTTTACTATCTTTCGTTCATCGATGCCGCTGTTGGACAAGCCTTTAATCTCGCGGAAGATACGCATCCGGCGCTTGAGGAAGCCCTGCTGATGGCCTCAGAAGCTTTCGGCACCACGCCACCGAAGATGCACCTCCCTCTCTGGCTGGTGAAAACTGTCGCGCGATTGGACGGCGTGATCTCGGCTCGCAAAGGTCGGATACCCGACCTGGAACTCGATGCGGTAAAATACCTTTATCATGATTACGTAGTTGATAACAGCAAACTGAAGGCTTTGGGATATCGGATGATCTATCCGGATTTCAGGGTATCCATGAAGCAGATGGGGCAGTGGTATCGTGCGGAAGCGGTACAACACAAATCCGTATGAATGAACTGGAGGTGCAGGGATGGGGCAGATTGTGGTTATTACCGGGTGTGCGGATGGGATGGGGCGTCATGTCGCTAAAATGCTTGCAACGGCTGGTCACTCCGTTGCTGGCTTTGACGTCGATTCCGGGGGGATAACCTCCCTGGAGAAGGAGCTTAAAGAAATCGGCGGTAATCATTTGCTTGAAACAATGGATATCACCAACCGTCCGGCGATCACAAAATTCCGTGATCAGGTTTTGGCCCGCTACAGGCATGTCGATACGGTATTGTCGAATGTGGGAATCGGATTCTTCAGTCCCTTTGAGGAGGTGAATCTCGAGAAGGCGCTCAAGTGCCTCGAAATCAATGTCATTGGGGCGGCTTCGATTTTTCAGGCTTTTCTTCCATCGATGCGTGAGCGGCGCTCCGGCAAACTCATTGCTATGTCCTCACTGGTCGGACGTATTCCTTTCCCATTTGAATCCATATATTCAGCAAGCAAGTTTGCCGTTACGGGAATGGTGCTTTCATTTAAGTACGAAGTGGCTCCCTTCGGCATACAGGTGGCCCTGATCGAGCCGGCGCAAGTTTCGACGACTTTTGCGGCCAAGATCCATGTGCTCCCGCCGGAAGGTTCCCCCTACCGCGACCGGGCCCGGCGCTTTATCGAACGAGACGACGAACTAATCAAAACAGCGCCCACACCGCCCGTAGCCGCCAGAAAGATCGTCAAGGTTATCGAAGCGGAAAAACCGGCGTTGTTCAATCAGATCGATTTCATGAGCAGCTTTTTTCTGTGGCTCAATCAGTTTCTCCCTCGGTCGATAAGGGACGCGATCCTGGTCAATCATATGCATATTAAAGTCTGATGGAATAGGAGGTTTGCTATGAGCACACAACAAGCCCTGTATCAGTCCCCGACGCAATCCCGCGTCGATAAGCTGCGTTGGAAGATCATCGAGGCGCCTCAGGAAGTCTGCATCGAGCGTGCCCGGTATCTTACGGAAGCGATGAAGCTCAACTGGGACAAACATCCCTTGACAAGGATGAGCATCGCCTTCGAACATATCCTGAAAAACATCAGCGTTATCGTCCGCGAAAACGAAGTCATTGTGGGATGCCGCACATCCAAGCTCAAAGGCGCGCCTCTGTTTCCGGAGAACAAGTCCCTCTGGATCGAGGGCGACCTGGAAAACTTCGACAAACGCGTCCTGCAGCGTGCCCTGATCACACAGGAGGAAAAAGACGAACTGGCAACGAAGATTCTTCCCTTCTGGAAGGGGAAGACCGTGGAAGAGCAAATGCAGAAAAGTATGCCGGAAGATATTCTGACCGATATGGACAAGTATATTTTCACCATGATGCTCGAGATCACTTACGGGATAGGTCATTTTACGATGAACCACGAGCGGGTGCTTGCCTGCGGGCTTCGCGGTGTCATCGATGATGCCGAGCAAAAGCTTAAAAGCCTCTCCCCCGAAGAAAAGAATAGTGAAAAAGGCTTCTTCTATGAAGCGGTCATTCGCAGCTGCCGGGCCGTCATTTCCTTCGCGCAACGTTACAGCAATCTCGCGCTGAATATGGCCAAAGCAGAGCCTGACCCCGAGCGTGCGGCGGAGCTTCAGGAAATTGCCCGTGTCTGCAGCCGCGTTCCCGAATATCCTGCCGAAACGCTTCATGAAGCGGTTCAGAGCCTTTATTTTATACACCTGGTTGCTCAAATTGAATCGGGTGGCAACTCCATATCCCTGGGGCGGATCGATCAGATCCTGTTCCCGTATTATCAAAAGGATGTAGAAGTTCGACGAGGAACCCGCGAGAAGGCCCGAGAACTTGTGGCCATGCTTTTTATCAAGACCAATGAAATCTGGAATGTCCTCGAAGAGGCCTTCATCCCGGGCGGAGAGGGCACCGAGGGCAAGACGACGCAGAATGTCACCGTAGGCGGCGTGGGACTTGACGGATGGGATGCAACCAACGAGATGAGCTATATTGCGCTCGACGCTTTTGCCGACGTCAGGACGGTGCAGCCCAATTTCGGCGTCCGTATTTCTCCCGATTGTCCCCCGGAGCTGATGCGCCGGGCGGTTGAGTATGACCGCGACGGCGTGCTGATGCATTTTTTCAATGACGAAACGATTATCCGGTCGCTTCTGCGCGGAGGCCTTACGGTTGAAGATGCACGGAATTACGGAATGGTGGGCTGTCTGGAGCCGAATGCGCAGGGAAAAACTTTCGGATCCACTTTCGCTGTGCAGTTCAGCGGCATTAAATGCCTTGAACTGGCTTTGTCCAACGGGATTGATAACATCTTCGGGTAT
>CAZOPH010000157.1:0-3907 GCA_964581635.1 uncultured Smithella sp. | reverse complement strand
TCTTTTTTCACCACCATCGGCAGAATGTCTTCCACGTACTCATACGTCGTAAAACGCCGGGCACAGCCCAAACATTCGCGGCGGCGTCGAATGGCTTTGCCATCTTTGCTGATCCGGGAATCAATCACTTTGTTTTCCGCGTTACCGCAAAATGGACATTTCATGATCTCGCTTGACCGTACCTTTAGAATTTATTTAACTGCACGACGCTGATATCCGCTTCCTTGAACATCTCCGCAGCCAGTTTATCGCTGTAACCGTTACGGATGACGATGCGTGTAATACCGGCGTTGATGATCATCTTGGCGCAAATGACACAGGGATGATTGGTGCAATACAGCGTGGCATCTTTCGTACTGACACCATGCAGGGCCGCCTGAATAATAGCGTTTTGTTCAGCATGCAGACCGCGGCATAATTCGTGGCGTTCGCCGGATGGCACTTGAAGTTGTTCGCGCAGGCAGCCGATATCCAAACAATGCTGTAATTTAGACGGAGCACCGTTGTAGCCAGTGGCCAGAATCCTTTTATCGCGGACAAGTCCCGCGCCCACCGCCCGTCTGAGACAGGTACTGCGTCTCGAAACCAGATCGACAATATCTAGAAAATACGTGTCCCAGTCGGGACGGTTGCCCAAAACATTATGCGACGGCACGTTTTTTCCCGCCATATCATTCCGCTTTCTGATAAGCCGCCTGACCAAGGCGCCGTCTTGATCCTCTTTTATCCTTTGATCCTTTGCGCATAAAGAGGAAACTGGGCGCAAAGCACTTTGACTTTTTCGGCCACGGCTTTGATAGTGCGTTCATCATTAATATGATTGATCACATCGGCAATCAGCGAAGCGATCAGACGCATTTCATTTTCCTTCATGCCACGAGTGGTGAGCGCCGGCGTTCCGATTCGGATACCACTCGTGACCATCGGCCCTTGCGTGTCAAAAGGGATGCCGTTTTTATTGACGGTAATGGCCGCGCGATCCAGAGATTCCTGCGCATCCTTTCCCGTCACATTCTTGGAGGTTAAATCCACCAGCATCAAGTGATTGTCCGTACCACCTGACACCAGACGGAAACCCTCATTCTTTAACTGTTGGGACATGGCCTGAGCGTTTTTAACAATCTGCTGCTGATATGTTTTGAATTCGGGTAACAAAGCCTCTTTCAAGGCAACGGCTTTAGCGGCGATTACGTGCATCAGCGGACCGCCTTGCATGCCCGGGAAAACACGGCTGTTGAGGATTTTAATATAGGGTTCCTTGCACATGATAAGTCCGCCGCGCGGTCCACGCAGGGTCTTGTGCGTTGTGGTAGTAACGTATTCGCAAACGGGAATCGGCGAGGGATGCAGGCCCACGGCAACCAGTCCTGCAATGTGCGCGATATCCGCCATGATCACCGCGCCGACTTCGTCGGCCACGGCCCGAAATTTGTTGAAGTCTATCGTCCGCGGATAAGCGCTCGCACCGACGACAATCATTTTGGGTTTATGTTCACGGGCCAACTTGGCCAATTCTTCATAGTCGATGGTTTCCGTTTCACGGCTCACGCCGTAAGGAACGATCTTGTAAAATTTCCCGGAGAAATTTGCCGGGCTGCCGTGCGACAAATGACCGCCGTGCGAAAGGTTCATGCCTAAAATCGTATCGCCGGGTGAAGCAGCCGCAAAATAGACGGCCATGTTGGCCTGCGTTCCGGAATGCGGCTGCACATTGACAGCATCCGCGCCAAAGAGCTTCTTGCAGCGTTCAATCGCCAAACTTTCGACAACATCAACATATTCACAACCGCCGTAATAACGTTTACCCGGGTAACCTTCGGCATATTTGTTGGTCATGATGCAGCCCTGGGCTTCTAAAACGGCTTCACTAACAAAATTTTCCGAAGCAATAAGCTCCAGTTTTCCCGCTTGACGTCTTGTTTCCAGTTCAATGGCTTTTGCGACTTCCGGATCAACTTGCTCTAAAAATGACATGAATAAAGATTCCTCCAAAAATAATTAATCTTTGTATTTCTTGAATATAAGAACGGCATTAACACCGCCAAACCCAAAGCTATTGGACATTGCGGTATTGATTTCTTTGTACCGGGCAACGTTCGGCACAAAATCCAGATCACTTCCGTCGTCCGGATTATCCAGATTGATGGTCGGCGGAATAATACCCTCTTGGATCGCCTTGATAGAAAAGATAGCTTCGACGGCACCGGTACCACCCAGCATATGGCCGGTCATCGATTTGGTCGAACTGATCAGCATATTTTTCGTGTGCTCGCCGAAAAGATCCTTGATTGCCTGTGTTTCATAAAGATCATTGAGTGGTGTAGAGGTGCCGTGGGCGTTGATATAGTCAATGTCCGTCGTTTTCAGACCGGCATCTTTGATCGCCAATCGCATGCTGCGGCCCGCACCTTCATGGCCTGGAGGCGGCGCGGCCAGATGAAAGGCATCGGATGTGCAGCCGTAACCGACTATCTCCGCATAAATTTTTGCCCCCCGATTCAGCGCAAAGGACATCTCCTCCAGGATCAACACGCCGCATCCCTCAGAGAGGACAAAACCGTTACGTGCCTTGTCAAACGGACGGCTGGCTTTTTCGGGTTCATCATTGCGCGTCGATAATGCCTTCATGGCGCAGAAACCACCGATGCCCAGCGGCGTAATCGCCGCTTCCACGCCGCCAGCGATCATGGCATCCGCATCTCCGTATGCAATAGTCTTGTAAGCGTCTCCGATGGCCGACGTGCCCGAGGCGCAGGCCGTCACAGTACAACTGATCGGCCCTTTGGCACCAAAACGTATGGAGACGTGACCGGACCCTAGGTTGGCGATAATCGCTGGTACTGCAAACGGCGACAATCGGCGGGGACCGGAAGTGTTAAGAACCTTAATTTCATCTTCAAGCGTTTGAACGCCGCCCATACCGGAACCGATGATCACACCAACCCGTTCGGCAATGTCCGGACTAATGGTTAAAGCGGCATCCTCCAGAGCCATCTGGGATGCGGCCAGTGTATAAATGGCAAAATTGTCGTAACGCCTGACTTCTTTTTTATCGACATATCGTAAAGGATCAAAGTTTTTAATTTCGCCTGCGATTTTGGCACTGAAAGCAGAGGCGTCAAACCGGGTAATGGGGCCGATACCTGATTTTCCTGCGACGGCGCCTGCCCATGATTCCGAGACGGAGTTACCTAGGGGAGTCAGAGCGCCGAGGCCCGTTACAACGACACGCCTTTTCATGAGCAATGATCCTGATTAAAAAATTAATTAATACCTTTTTTCCGGAGAAAATCGACGACATCTTTAATCGTCCGAATTTTTTCCAGCTCTTCGTCGGCGATCTCTACGCCAAACAATTCTTCCATCTCCATGATCAGCTCAACCAGATCCAGAGAATCAGCACCCAGGTCATCAATAAATGACGCTTCGAGCGTGCACTGCTCCTGGGTCACATCCAGCTGCTCTATTACAAGTTTAATGACTTTTTCTTCTAATGACATGAATTCCTTCCTCCAGTCCCATATTAGAATAAAAAATTATAACAAGTGCTCCTCTTATTACCTATTTTTTAAAAAAAATCCCTATTATTTTTCAATGCGGCAAACATCTGCATTTCAGAACTATCAAGGTTTCCACCGCACTATGTCCGCCGGTTAAACCGGTATGCTTACACCAGATTCATCGCGTATTTTAATGGCAACACTTCCCGCAGACTGAATCACCCGGTTATTTTGAACCCTTCTGTTACGAAAACAATCAACGGGCGCTAAGGAAGCCGTCATTTGACTTAAAGCGGTTATGGTGTGTTAGGCAATCTTTTCTGCCGATATCACTTCTCTGCCTTTATACGTGCCGCAATTCGGACAAACACGGTGAGGCATTTTCGGTTCACTGCATTGCGGGCAAA
>CAZOPH010000156.1:0-3942 GCA_964581635.1 uncultured Smithella sp. | reverse complement strand
ATCACGAAGCCGGAAGAAGCCGACAAGCTGGTCTGGAACAACCTCTGCACGCAGAACCTGGCCAAGTTTGTGCACGATCTGATCATGGCTCATAAGAATTCGCAAAAGCGTGTGAAACCCGAAGACCGGAAGAAAAAAGTCATTGGTGTGGTCGCCCGCGGCTGTACGACACGATCACTGATTATTCACCTGCAGGAAAGGCAGTATGAGCGTGATGAAGTTTACATGATAGGCGTTCCCTGCGACGGTTATGTGGACGTCAAGGGGCTGAAAGTGAAGATCGGCGGTGCGGACATTGTCGAGGGATCGATCGACGGCGGCCAGATCAAAATGAAAACGTCCGACGGCGATAAAACCGTTGCGCTTAAAGACGTGCTGGCGGACAGTTGCCTGACCTGCCGTTTCAACAATCCCATTATTTCCGACATTATGATTGGATCACCGGCGCCGGCCATGAATCCTGATGCTGAATACAATGATGTGAAAGAATTTGAAGCCAAAACGATGGAAGAGCGATGGGCTTATTTCATCAAAGAGATGGAAAAATGTATGCGCTGTAACGCCTGCCGCCAGGCCTGTCCGTCCTGTTACTGCCCCACCTGCTTTGTTGAACAGAGTCAACCGCAGTGGGTCGGCATCGGCGAAGACAAGACTGATACCCAGGTGTTTCAGTTTATGCGTCTCTACCATATGGTTGGTCGTTGCGTGGATTGCGGATCCTGCGTTTCTGTTTGTCCGATGGGTGTTGATCTGCGGAAGTTCCTCAAGAAGATCGACAAGGACTGCTGGGAATTTTTTGGAAACCGCGCAGGGTCCTCAATGGAAGATATGCCGCCTCTGGGCAAATACGACGAACATCACGATAAACAAGATTTTATCTACAACCCATAATTCGTTTGAGATGATGGAGTTTACATGGAAACTTTTCTAGAAGCAGTAAACAAAAAGATTCACGGTGTGCCGTTGCAGGCCTGCTATCACTGCCGGAAGTGCACGGCCGGCTGTCCCGCTGCATCACATATGGAATATAACCCCAACAAGGTTATCAAAATGATTCAGAACGGGCAGAAAGACAAGGTGCTCGCGAGTTCCACGATCTGGCTTTGCTTGTCTTGCGAAACCTGCATAACTCGCTGTCCGAACCAGGTGGATATCGCAAGGATGATGGATGTACTAAGGCAGATGGCCATTGAAGAAGGCATTGCCGCGAAAGAGGCGAATGTTCTGAAATTCCATGAGGCGTTCCTGTCCAGCATCAAATTCGGCGGCCGTGTCCACGAAATGATGATGACAGTGCATTACAAGCTTAAATCGGGAGATTTGTTTTCGGATATGAATATAGCCCCGACTATGTTCCTGAAAGGAAAGCTATCTCTTTTGCCTCCGCGGACAAAAGATATGAAGTCGGTTAAAAATATTTTTAAGAAGACAAAGAAAATATAATGGCAATATTGCTTTGTATCACGCCGTAACCGGCTCGATGCAAAGAAGGAATAAGCAAAAAAGGAGGCTACTCTCTTGAAAGTTTCATATTATCCGGGTTGCTCGCTACATGGGATGGCAAAAGAATACGATCAGTCCATGAAGGCTGTCAGTCGCGCCCTCAACATCGAACTTAAAGAAGTTGATGATTGGTCCTGCTGCGGTGCATCTGCCGCTCACAATACGAATTTTGATTTGTCCATTGCCCTGCCGGCGCGCAATCTCATCGCTGCAGAAAAAGATGCGATGGATGTCATGGTTCCCTGCGCTGCTTGTTTCAACCGCTTTAAAATGGCCGAGCATCATTTAAAAGCTGATAAAGACCTTAAAATAAAAATTGAAGGTGTGGTCGGCGCCAAGTATCAGGGCGGCATTGCCATTCGTAATCCGATCGACATCATTTACAATGAAATCGGTATTGATGCGCTGGCGGCAAAAGTCGTCAAACCGATGACGGGATTAAAGCCGGTTTCGTATTACGGCTGCCTCCTGCTTCGTCCACCGGAGGTTTGTGAGTTTGAAAATTACGAAAACCCATTCATGATGGATAAGATGATGGGAGCGATTGGCGCAGATGTGAAAAATTGGTCCTACAAGACGGATTGCTGCGGCGGATCACTGTCGGTCAGTAAAACGGCCATTGTCGTCGATATGTGCGATAAATTGATGAGTGCCGCCAAAGAAGCCGGGGCCAACTGTATCGTTACAGCTTGTCCTATGTGTATGGCCAATCTGGATATGAGACCCAGTCCGAATATGAGAATGCCAGTGTTTTATTTTACCGAATTGATTTCACTGGCTTTAGGCTTAAGCGGATCGAATGAAACATTTAAATCGCATCTGGTGGACCCTCAGCCACTGCTGAGCCAATTAAGGTTAATTTGATTGATAAGCTGATTATATCCGTTGCTTTGGAAGTTTAAAAGTTGGAGAAAATTCTAAATTAGGGACAATTATGGAAAAACGTTTGATCAAAAAAGATGCACTAGCGGGCATTGCAAAAAAAATGGCCGGGGATATGCTGGTTTGGGCTCCGGTAAAGAAAGAAGACAATGTTCTTTTTGAACCTATGAGAAAAGATGACGAGCCCTTCTTCGCGTATTTAAATTCCAAAAACGCGCCGAAAAATGTTTTTTTCCCGCACACAGAAGCCATGATGAAATTTACCCGCACGGAAAAAGGCATGGTATTTTCGTCGGAGGAAAACAAGGCTAATCAATCGGTTCTATTCGGTGTGCGCCCCTGTGACGCTCACAGTTTTGTGCTTTTGGATAAGCTTTTTGATCAGGAAAAATATAAAGATACCTATTATATCACCAAAAGACAAAACACGACCGTCATTTCTATTGCCTGTGTGAAACCACCTTATGCCACTTGCTTCTGCACGTCGGTGGACGGCGAGCCCGTGTCTTCGGAAGGCGCAGATATTCTGCTCACGGATATCGGCAGTGACTATCTGACGGAATTTATCACGGCCAAGGGAGAAAAACTGGCCAAGTATTTTGGAGATGCCAAAGCCGATACAGCCGCCGAAACCAAGAAAAATGAAATTGCGGAAAAAGCCAAAGTGGCGATTAAGTCCAAGATTCCCGCGCATGAAGTCAAACCGATTCTGGACGTTAATTTTGACAATCCTTTCTGGAACACGATACACGGCAAGTGTCTTGCCTGCGGCACCTGCACGTACATGTGCCCAACCTGTCACTGTTTCGACATCAGCGATGAAGTTAAGGGGTCTGACGGTATCCGTCTTCGTTCCTGGGATTCCTGTATGTTTCCACTTTTCACCAAGGAAACGTCGGGTCACAATCCTCGTTCTTCGCAGAAGGAAAGATGGCGTCAGCGTGCGATGCACAAGTTTAAATATTATGTGGACAATTTCAACGCAATTGCCTGCGTCGGTTGCGGCCGTTGCGTAATGTCTTGTCCCGTGAATATTGACATTCGTAAAGTTGTTGAAGATATTTCAAAATTATAATCAGGGAGTTCGTAATGCAAAACCCGTATATTCCTTATCCTGTGATTGTGGATAAAATCATTACTGAAGTCGATACCAAAGACATCAAAACATTTCGTTTCAAGTTTGTTAACCCCGAGGATGAGCAGAAATATGCCTATATTCCCGGTCAGTTCGGCGAACTTTCCATTTACGGTAAAGGCGAATCGCCGATCGGTATCGCTTCTTCTCCGACGCAAAAAGGCTATGTTGAATTCACCGTGCAGAAAGCCGGCGTCGTTACCTCGGCCCTCCACGAAATGGAAGAAGGTACATTAATGGGGCTCCGTGGTCCGCTGGGTAACTCTTGGCCGCTACAATTCCTGGAGGGGAAAAATATTGTCATTGTCGGCGGCGGTTTCGCGTTCACCACACTCCGTTCTCTGATCAATTACATGATTTTCGGCGATAACCGAAAACGCTTCGGCAATATTACCGTTATCTACGGTGCGCGAAATCCCGGT
>CAZOPH010000155.1:0-3958 GCA_964581635.1 uncultured Smithella sp. | reverse complement strand
AAAAAAATTAAACGGAGGCAACTATGAACAGTGTCAGGGATATTCTCAATACGAAGGATGGTAAGATTCAGTCCATTTCCCCTAAGGCGACGGTGTATGAAGCCTTGGAGAAGATGAGCGAGAAGGAGATTGGTGCTCTGGTAGTCATGGAGAATAAAAAAGTCGTGGGCATCATTTCGGAAAGAGATTATGCCAGAAAAATTATCCTTCAAGGAAAAACCTCTAAACAAACTCTCGTGAAAGAAGTGATGTCTTCCCATTTGTTTTCGGTTACCCCTGACACCAGCGTGGAAGATGCCATGGTTCTGATGACGGGGAAACATGTCCGGCATTTGCCTGTTTTTGAAAAAACCAAATTTGTCGGTATCATTTCCATCGGTGACGTATTGAAATTAATTATTTCCAACAAAGATTTTCTCATCAATCAATTGAGTGATTACATTGCAGGGAAATATTATTAGAACTAAAAAATAAATTTTTCGCGAGTTCGCTTCAATAAAATATGGCCACAAGGGTGGCCTTGAGAATAGAGGGCCTTTGTGCCTTCCAGAGAGTCTCTTTTCCGGCCGCAAAAACATTTGCACTGATGGACCAGGAGGCTGCTCACCAAGAGGGACAAGTCCGGGAAGAAAACGTCCACCGTTGCCATGACGTATTTGTTTACGCTGTGTTTTGTATCGGCGGCGAAGTTCTTGATCGGGATCGCCGCCTGGTGTGCGATGGACATGTTTTTGAAATATTCGCTTTCAGCCTCCAGTCAAAAGATGTCTATCTATAATCAATCATAAGAAAAGCTTAAGGCGATCCTGCTTGACATGCCTTGAAGAATTTCGTTATATGATTTGCAATAATTTCTGCAAAGCCGGAAAGCGTTACTTATGGATTTTGTCAATGCCGCCGCCTCGGTGATCAAAAGCATACGGATTCAAGATATTCTGGACATGGCGATTATCGCCGGGATGATCTTCGCGCTTTTGATGTGGTTTAAAACTAGGGCGTCGCGTTTTGTCTTAATCGGCATTCTACTTTTGGGTGGTGTGTATCTGGCTGCCCGGTTTTTTCAGCTTTATCTCACGGTGATTGTTCTTCAAGGGTTCTTTGGAATTCTCCTTTTTGTCCTGGTCGTGATTTTTCAGGAAGATCTGCGCAGATTTTTTGAGCGCTTGGCGATGCTCGGTAATCTGCGCAAAGAAACACCGCCTCTGTCGGATATGGAAAAAGCGGTGGGCATCATTGCCGAAACAGCGGGAAATCTGGCAAAAAAGCGCATCGGCGCTTTGATGGTGATCCAGGGCGATGATCCGCTGAATCGTCATTTAACCGGTGGTGTTGGGCTCAATGGTGTGATCAGCGAGCCGCTTCTGGCAAGCATCTTCGATCCTCATTCTCCCGGTCATGACGGTGCGGTGGTAATCAAGGGTTCCCGGATCGTGATGTTCGGTTGTCATTTGCCTCTGTCGGTCAACATCGCTCAATATGAAAACATTGGCCTGCGCCATACGGCGGCACTGGGACTGACGGAACGCTCGGATGCCCTCTGCATTGTTGTATCCGAAGAACGAGGCACGATTTCAGTCGCTCAAGGGGAATTGCTTGCCGTGATTCCCAGCGCCCCAATGCTCAATGAAATTTTGGAAAAATATTATATCAGATACCAGCCCGCGCCCAAAACAAGGCTGGTTTGGGGCTGGCTTCGGGAAAACACCAAGGAAAAGATAATGGCTGTCGGGCTGGCCTGTATTTTATGGGTGACCTTCGGATATCGGCGTGATATTGTGCGCCGCGATTTTCTCGTTCCCATTGATTATAAAAATGTACCGCAAAGCTGGCAGATTGATGAGCCGCAATTGACGGAAGCCAAAGTAATTTTCCAGGGTCCTGATCAGGCCTTTCAACTGCTCGATGAAAAGTCGCTCAGGCTTTCGTTGGATTTAGCCCCGCTTGCCGAAAAGAAACGTGAATTTACTTTAACCAAAGACATGGTTAATGCGCCGTCCAGTTTATCAATTGCTGGTATCAGTCCTGCAAAAATCCGTGTTTACGCATCGAAACAAGTCCGTGCAATACTGCCGGTCCATGTTGTCACGCGCAACCGACTGCCTGATGATCTTACTTTACAGAAAATCATGCTGAGTCCGGCCACAGTCCGGGTTATGATGGATCCCCGGATGAAATCCGATGAAATAAACCTGGAGACGGAGCCCATCGATCTGCAGAATATATCTTCCTCCGTGACAATGGCATTGAAAGTCGTTCCGACCACCGGTGTGTCTTTCCCGGATGGGCAATCTCCGCAGGTCCACGCCACTATCCGTGTCAAAAAGAAATAAGGAGAAAAGAACCTATGAACACCGCTTTGAAAAAAAGATCGAAAAAAGCCGGACTGATTCCGGGTTCTCTGATCCACATTGGCAAGGCCTATGCCGAAAAATCAAAGATTTCCATTATCCGCTATGATGAAAATTATTTTGAAGAAAAAGAAGCAAGCTCTGCTGCTGATTTATGCGGAGAAAAAAATGGGCCGGGCAAAGTATGGATTAACGTTGACGGCCTGCAGGATGTTGCTCTGTTGGAGAACATCGGCAATCTGTTCAGACTTCATCCTCTGATCCTTGAAGATATTCTCAATACGGATCAGCGGCCGAAAATAGAAGATTTGTCGGAGTATCTTTATATTGTTTTGAGAAAATTTCAGAATCATGAGAGCAATGCGATGTATTCGGAACAGATCAGCATCGTATTAGGAAAAAATTTTATTTTGTCTTTTCAGGAAAAAGAAAGCGCTCTTTTTGAGCCGGTTCGGGAAAGGCTGCGTAGCGACAAGGGCAAGATCAGAAAAGCCGGGAGCGATTATCTTGTCCATGCCCTGATCGATAATGTTGTTGATAACTATTTCTTCCTGCTGGAAGATATTGAAGAAAGGATTGAAAAGCTGGAAGATGATCTTGTTAAACAGACCACGCCGGCGAAGCTTCAAGCTATTCACAACCTCAAAAGAGAACTGATCTTTTTCCGAAAATCCCTATGGCCGCTGCGAGAAACCATCAGCTCACTCCAACGATCGGATTCCCCGTTAATTGACGAGCCCAATGCTGTTTATTTCAAGGATATATTCGACCATATCATTGCCATCATCGATACGGTGGATACTTTCCGGGAGATGCTCTCCGGCATGCTGGATATTTATCTTTCTGCCGCAAGTATGAAGCTCAATGAAGTCATGAAAGTTTTAACCATTATCGCAACAATTTTCATGCCTTTGACCTTCCTAGCTGGTGTCTATGGTATGAATTTTAAATATATGCCGGAGTTGGAATGGCCCTGGGGATATTTCGGCGTCTGGGTTGTGATGTTGACGATTGCGGTCTTGATGCTTAAGTTCTTTCGGAAGAAGAAATGGATGTAGGTATCGCCAAAACGGTTGCATTAACCGTTAAAATATGTTCAATCTTATCTTAGATATTTAATAATTTCAGGAGGCAGAAATATGCAGGTATTCGCAGCAAGTGATATTGTCGAAGTCGCAATTAGAATTGAGGAAAACGGAATCAATTTTTATAAATTCGCCGAACAAATTGCCAAACAGGAAGATGCAAAAAAACTTTTTGCGCATCTAGCGAATGCTGAAGCAGGGCATAAACGCACGTTTGAGAAATTCTTTGCATCTATGGAAAAATACGATCCGCCGGAACAATACGCCGGCGAATACAGCTCTTATCTCCGCAGTTATGTGGACAATAATCTTATCTTTACAAAAGAAATCATGGACAAACAACTGGCCAAAGTGACGGATACAGTTGCCGCCTTTGAGTTCGCCATGCAACGAGAATTGGATTCTATTTTGTATTATCACGAAATCAAAAATCTTGTTCCCGCCGGGCAGCATGAAGCGATTGAAAAGATCATTGAAGAGGAGAGAAAACATTACGCGATCCTGTGCGATATGAAAAAACGTTAC
>CAZOPH010000154.1:0-3980 GCA_964581635.1 uncultured Smithella sp. | reverse complement strand
CCTCAATGTTGGCGATGCCGATCATTCCTTCAATTAGTTTCATATTTTGCAAGATTCTGGCGATAAAATCCATTCGGGCCTGGTCCGTTATGATAAAGCTGCCTTTAAAACCCATACTTCTGGCTTGTTCGACGATCAGGGCGGTTGTTGCGGAAGGTCCGCCAATGAGCAGAAAATCTGGTTTTTTCGCCAGAGCGGAAGTCAGTTGTCCGGAAAAATCCGTTTCCGTGTAATAGTTCACAGGATAATCACCAAGAATCTTACCGCCTTTTTTCTCCCACGCATCCTTGAAACTCTTTCGCCAGGCATCGCCATAAGCCCCCAGCGTTACAACCATCGTTCCGTTACGATAACCTTTCTCCCAGGCAAAATCGCACGCAGCCGCGATGAAGGAGCGGTAGTCAGGGGTGGGATTGATGAGCAACTTGTTCCCCAGGTTATGGAGTGTATGCATACTGGAATAACCGACGAGCAGGAATTCATGGCCGGAGGTCTCGTTGATCTTTAATAAAGCCCCGATGGTTGTGGCCGAAGAATTAAATACAACCGGCGCCTTGTCTTGCGTAACGAATTTACGGGCATTGTTGATCGCCTCGGTCATGCCCGCCCGGTCGTCGAGCTGGTGGAGTTTAAACGTGTAGTTTTTTCCCTTAACGGTGATCCCACCCGCGGCGTTAAGTTCCTTAATAGCCATATCAATGCCGTTGATGTTGTCCTGACCGTATTCAGCAGCAGGGCCGCTCAGCGAACCGGAATATCCAATGACCACTTCTTCAGCGGCAACGACCGAGGACCATACGAGAAACGCAAAAACAAATATGAAATATAAAAATATTTTCCCCTTCTTCATTTTATCCCTCGCCCTTCCTTTTTAACTGCATGAATTTTCCTAGCACATATTACCCCCTGGTTCAGCCATTTTTTTTGTTTATTACGGTTCGCTTTCCTGCTGTTAAGGATTCCCTTGACACACAAGGCAGCTTTTCCTATACTTTACCCGTAAAACGAATTTATTTCTGAATCATGCACGGGAGGAAATATATGTATAAAAAAGTATTTCTGATTCTCTGCGCCATCATTCTGCTCGGTGTGCTTGCAAGCTGCGGACAGGACGAGTACGATGACGGCTATAACAACGCACCGCCACCACCCGATTATAGATCTGGCCGAATTACTTTGCTTAATGATACGTCATTACCAATCAGTGAAATACATCTGAAACTCTCAAGCGCACTGCCATGGGGGTCAAATGAATTAAGTACAGACCTTTTACCAGGGGAACTTTGGACGTACGATGTAAAACCTGATACTTACGATTTTAAAATTGCAACTCAAGACACTCTAAGCACATATTATGCTTATATAGATCATATTCGTATAGACGCATGGCAGAAAGTTGAGCGATATGCGAAGAATCTCATTTTTTCCGGATCGCTTGAAATTGTTAATGTCAGGGTTGGCGCATCCATTGAAGAGGTTTATTGGTCACCAAGAGGTTTAAATGACTGGAGCGCCAATCAAATAACGTCGGGAAGCATTCCTCCCTCTGATTCAATGCAATTGTTAGACCTTAAACCCGGGTCCTATGATATACGGATTGTGTGGAGTATCGCACCAGTTAATGTTGACTATAACAATAATAATGTCGAGTCGCTTAGTTTGCATACACTTAATGCCAATTGAGTTTATAATCTCGTTAATAGTTCTTTAAAATTAAATTATTAGATTATAAACATAAAGTATTTTCTATGGAAGATGTCGAACTGACAATTTGTGGTGTTCAGGCTATAGCGCGAAAGACATATCAACAGCGACCTAACCCCTAGATAGGTATCCACAGAATTGTTGATAGATCTGTTGACAGTATTGTTGATAAGATTACTAACGGGCCAAATGACCCCACTTTATAGCGGATTGCGCAAGGATTGAGCATACGATAAATAGTGTTTAATATCAATATCTTATAAATTATACCAAATAAGTCTAATAATTTAAGCTCATACGAATGGAGTTATCAACTATCAAAGAGAAAGTAGGACAAAGTATGTCTGTAATAGAGCGCCTTACTCGTAATGAATAATTATTACTGATCCGCTGATATCCAGTACGAGCACGCCGATCATGTCGCCCTATTTGAACGCCTTCGAGAAAAAGACCTCTTGCTCTTGTCTGGGTTCGATCCGGAACCGGTACCATCGCCCCTCTTTCCTCTCGGGGTTGTACCACCGGGTTTCGTAAATTCCCAGGTTGTTTTCAGTCAAGTCGCCTGTGAAGATCACTGACACGTCATAGCCGCCGTCATCAATGCGGATCCCGTGATCTTCAAGGGGAAGCCATTTAGCTCCGTCCTCGCTGTACTCGATCGACACCAGACGGCGATGGAGATCGATAAGCGTCGGAGGGACGTCGGCCCAACTGAAGAGCCAGAATTCTTCCTCGCCCTTGGGGTGCCATAGTGATGGTTCCGCAACCGTCGCACGCGGGCCCTTTGGTGGATCGTATTGCAGGTAGAACGTTCTTCCCGTCAGGTTGAAAGTCCATTCCTCCGGTATGTCGCGCACCTCCCCCTGCCTGGCCAAATCGCCCACGAGCTTAGCGGCTTGAGCTGCGATGAAGGGATTGGTATTGGGACCGTAAAGCGTGTGGCCGCCTTCGTAGCGTTGCTCCCCGTATTCCTCGGGCGTGGTGCAGTATCCGGTATAGCCATTAGAGACGCTCACCACCACAAAGCGCTTGTAGGCATCCATGCCGGCTTCAAGGGCGGATTTCCTGCAAGCCTCGGCGATGCGCCGGCCCGATTCCATGGTGACTTCGTAGGGAAGAGGCAGCAGGACCATATCGCCTAGCTGGATAACCTGATAGGTAATCGCATGGGGGAACTCGCTTCGCGGGAGGATGAAAGATTGGAAGGGCCACAAGGCGATCCGTCTGTTGCCGTGACACCCGTCGGTGAAGACCCATCGGCGTGATCCTTCTTTAAAAAACGGCAGCCAGTTGAGAATGGGTGTGGGGCCGCCGTCGCCTGCGCCGGCGAGCAATGTGTTACCCACCCGGGGAGGATCACATATCGCGATTTCGTCGATGGTGTTGTTCCGGTAAATATCAATTTCCCGAATGGCAGATTGTACCTTTACCCCGGCGCTGAGGTTGCCGGCCAGGGCATCGAAGAGCTCGATTGCCTTTTGTCCCACACCAACGCCGAGGCGTCGGGATTCCTGGAATCCCTGACGGCCCCGGATGCTGTCCGGTGCGTTGTCGGCATGGGTGCCGTTGACCACGGCATGGACGAACCTTGTGGCGCCGTGTTTCCTTGCGATCTCCCATTCGAGCTCCCGCTCAATATAGGCGAAGACATCGGCATTGTAGAGGGTGTTCTGTGAGGGCAGAGTCGTGCCGTGTATCGAGAAGCTGGTGAGGGCGCCGGCGGGTATGTAGGCGCCGCTCTTCTCGTCGAGGCAGTCCACGCGCATCATATACATCCTGGGATTCACAGCCTTGTGGATGTCCTTTGCCTTTTCCGGATCGGCGTTCTTGTTGGCCCGGTAGGCCGAGATGCTGCGGTTGCGTGTGAAGCCGTAAACTTCGGCACTCCCTGTGGCGATCTTGGCGGGTTTCCTGTTATTGTAAGCTTCAATGATTGCATCGGCGATTTGGCCGGTTACAAAGTCGAAAAATTTCAGGTCCAGCCCGCCGCTGTTTGCCGTGTTCATCAGATAGAAATTGCTTCCTGAGAGATTGCCGGGACCGGAATGGGTGTGGGTCGCCGAGATCATGATGCCTCCCATATCCAGGTCGGTCTTCCGGGCTACCAGCTCGGCTACACGTCGGTGCACCAGTTCAGATCCAGTTAGGAGATCACACTGGACTAAGGCCACCGGCCTTTGATCCGCGGATTTGAGATAGATGACACGGGCGTGAAGGCGGGTACGAAAGCCTTTTCCATAATTCCCGTTGGCGGAGTAACCTGCCATGGGCATGCC
>CAZOPH010000153.1:0-3989 GCA_964581635.1 uncultured Smithella sp. | reverse complement strand
GCGTTACGGCAATGATGGTGCCTTCATATTTTTGCAGATGATGCTCCAGCCAGGCAACGGATTCGGCATCCAGGTGGTTGGTCGGTTCATCCAAGAGTAGAATGTCGGGTTTCTGTAAAAGCAGGCGGCACAGAGCAACGCGGCGCCGTTCCCCGCCGGAAAGAACTTTTACAAGTGTGTCACCGGGCGGGCAGCGTAGCGCGTCCATCGCCATTTCCAAACGTGAATCCATATCCCAGGCGTCGAGCGCATCCATCTTTTCCTGTAAAGAAGCCTGACGGTCGCAGAGCTTGATCATCTCATCATCCGACATATCCTCGGCAAATTTTTCGTTGACGGTGTTATATTCATTAATGATGTCTATCGTGGACTGCACGCCCTGCTCCACCATCTGGCGCACAGTTTTGGATTCGTCCAGACGCGGTTCCTGCTCCAGGTATCCCACGGTGTATCCCGGGGAAAGAATGGTCTTTCCCAGAAATTCATCATCCACTCCGGCTAGAATTTTCAGAAGCGAGCTTTTACCCGATCCGTTTAGACCGATCACGCCGATTTTTGCGCCGTAAAAATAAGAAAGATAGATGTCTTTGAGCACCGGTTTTTTTTCATAAACCTTGCTGACTCCAATCATGGAATAAATTACTTTGTTTCCTTCATTGGCCATGTAATACTGATCCTTTCACGTGTCATCCTATATCCAGTCGCATTCTTTGGCTGACTTTGGTGGCTGTGCAGCTGAGTTTTTCCTTTGCATGCAACAGAGTATCCTCCCTAAATGTAGGGGAAAATATTTTGAATGATGATATTAAAATTGTCCTGTATTTTTTCCCGGCCTTCGATAATGCCCATGTGCCCGGGTAAAAGCAACTCGATATCCAGATCGGATAGCGCGACAATGCTCTTTTTCAACAAGGATCCGTTTCCCCCGGGAAAATCCGTGCGGCCGACATTCTGCTGAAACACGACATCGCCGCAGAACAATGCTTTCTTGTCCAGCCAGTAAAGTCCAATGGAACCCGGTGTATGGCCGGGAATGGAAAGAACTTTAAATATCTGATCGCCGAGTTCGAGCTTGCCGTCTTCCAGTTGCATGTTGATCTGCATCTGCGGCACGGTGATCCCGAAGAGACCATAGAGTTCGCCACCGACTCCTTTGAGGAAGTCCATCTCCTTGCGGTGCAGGGCGATCTTCACCTTTTCCTGATCAAAAAGCTCGGAACCCTGAAAGTGATCGGGATGCGAATGCGTGTTGATCACGTATTGGATGTCCTTCTTCTTGATGCCGTCATTCGCCATCTGATTGAGCAAATCGGGCAGATAGCGTGTCAGGCCAGGATCAATGAGCGCCTGAACGTTTCCGCCGATATAGTAGCTATTGCAGTTGTTGTCGAAGTAGTTCGCCCATTCATAAACATAAATATCATCTCGAAACTTCATGTCCAACCCTTCCTTTTTGAAAAAATTTTCCTCTGAAACCTCGCATCCATTTCAAGGGAGTCAACCTTTTACTTTTCCTCGCAACCAGTCCTGAATGTCCTCGGCTGATTTTTCCCAGCCTTTCTCCAGCATGGGCAGGTGGGCAAATTGTTTATATTCAATATAATCGGCCAGTAAAAAATCGGCTAAACTCTTTTGCATGGATGCCGGGGCAATCACATCTTGAGTGCAGCCGATCACCAGCTTTGCACATTTTATTTGCGACGGATAAACCGGATAACCCTGCGCTACCTGGTAGCCGACCACCAGGGATTCGGCGACAAACATGTCAAAAACCTTTTTCCGTTCATCGGGAGCAATGTTGTTAAGAACGGTTTTTTCGGCCATCATAAAAGTCGGTTTGACCGGCTTCATGTTCATCATTCCCCACATCGTTTTAAGGATCGTTCCCGAGTAGGGCAGATCATTATTTACCTCTCGCATAACGCCAAACGGGGGCGCGCTGGCTATTGTGACGAGTGCTTTAATCGAAGCGGTGTTTTCTGCCATTTTCTGGGCAATTAATCCGCCCAAACTATGTCCGATTACAGCGCAATCAGCAATATCAAGTTGCCGGATTACTTTTTCTACGTCAACAAGATAATCCTCTATTGTCACCTGCGCCAGCGCCTCTTCCCGATCAGACGGGAAATGACCCCGCAAGTTCACGGCAAAGACTTCCCAGCCTTCATCCGCAAAATATGGAAGATAATTCTTCCAGTATCGACTTGTTCCGCCCGCACCATGAATGAAAAGCAAAGGAAAGGTATGCCGAATTTTCCCGGGCTGGATTTTATCCAACACCAGATTTTCAATTCTAATCTTCAACAAAAAATCATTGCCTTTTTAACGGAATTTGCCACACCTTTTATCCTGCCCCGGATGATCCTGCAGGTGTCTTGCGTGGGACAAAAATCCAAAGCAGAATATAGACCAGTAATCCTGTCCCGAAACAAATAAACAGCAAGGTAAATAATAAACGCCAGAGCCAGGAAGGAACGGGGGTATGCTCGCCCAACCCACCGCAGACACCGCTAATCCAGCGGTCTGTATCGGACTTCGTAAAGTTATGCAACCAGTCATCTTGTGTCATAAATTGGTTGTCCTCAGTTTTTTATATTAGTAAAAACAGGCACAGCGCAAAATATGCGGTTCCATCATTATCGATCATCGGATCCGCCGGATCGGACGGCCATTTTTTGTGGCGGCAAAACCTTTTCCAGCGGCATCTCCGAAGAGCTGTGACCGACTTTAATAAGATAGCCATTTTTATCCACCAGTATGATCATGGGCACACCAACCACATTGTAAGCATTACCCACAGAGCCGTCTTCATCCAGGAGCGTCCGGTAGAGAAGAGAATTAGCCTGTACAAATCGTGCAACTTTTTTTGCCGGCTCCATGATGTTGATATATATCACCACCAGGCCACGCGAAGAATAGGTTTCGTAAACTTTCTTGTAAACGGGTATTTCGGCGCGGCATCCCGGACACCAGGTTGTCCCGAAAAAAATCAATACCGGCTTGCCACGCTGCGCACTCAGACGGAATGTTTTACCCTGTATGTCCTTGAGGGTAAAATCCGGCGCGATGGAGTACTGCGGTTTGAATGGCGCATTAGGAATATACTGGCCCCAGGAGACCGATATGGGGACAAAGATCCATGTAAAAATTAAAGCAATGAAAATATGAACTGTTTTTTGCATCATACCCCTTTTACTAAAAAGACAGCGTGCCCGCAGTATACAGGAAATATTCGGCTGCACCAATTAAAATAACGCCGAAAACCCTCGTAACGATAGTCATCCAGGCCCCCGATCGGGGAAGGGATGAAATAAATCCGGCAAACGTTCCGACCAGAATTAAAAGCGTGCCCATGCCAAGAGCAAAAACAAATAAAAGACCGATCCCCATGATCACATGGGTCTGCAAAGCTACGTAACCGAGTAAAACAGCCAATACAGGGGCGGTGCAGGGTCCGATCACAAAACCGGAAGCCGCGCCCAGCAGAAAACTGGGAATAAATCCTTTTTTGCCGCCACCGGAATATTTCATTATTCTTTGAGGAATCGGGATTGAAATTTTAAAAACATCGAGCATGGATAATCCCATTATCATACAAATATTGGCCATTATAAAATAGACTAGCGGGGTCGTTTGCATCTGTCCGAAAAGTCTTCCCGACAAAGCCGCCGCCGCTCCCAGGACGGCGTACGTTACCGCCAGCCCGAGGACATAGAACAAGGATAACAGAAATCCGCGCAGTTTCGACGATGCCCCCTGCGCACCGATAAATCCCACCGTTACCGGAATCAGCGGATAGGTGCAGGGTGTGAAGCTTATGACCAGTCCACCCAGGTAAGCCGCCACAAAAGCCATAACCACCGAACCCTGTAAGTACACGGATAAATTATTAATGAGATTTTCAATCATCTATTTCCTGACAATCTTTTTTCAAAATGTATAGACGGGAAGGACAAACGTCAAGTTTAAATATCGACAGGTAAAAATTT
>CAZOPH010000152.1:0-4034 GCA_964581635.1 uncultured Smithella sp. | reverse complement strand
TGTCCGAATACGAGTTTTTTGGCCGCGGCGACGTAGGCGTTGCCCGGGCCGACAATTTTATCCACGCGTGGGACGGTTTGCGTCCCGTAGGCCAGCGCGGCGACGGCTTGCGCGCCGCCAATTTTGAAGATGCGATTCACGCCGGCGACGTCGGCTGCCACGGCAATGAGCGGATTAAGTTGGCCGTCTTTTACGGGACTGACCAGGATAATTTCCTTGACGCCCGCAATGCGCGCCGGAATGGCCGCCATGAGCAATGTGGATGGATAAAAGGCCTTGCCACCGGGCGCATAAATACCCGTCCGCTGCAAGGGCAGTATCCTTTGACCCAGCGCCACACCATTTTCATCACTTATCGAGTATCCGGATGCAATCTGATGGCGATGATATTTTTCAATCCGGTCAGCGGCGAGTTTAATCACGTCCCGGTCTTCAGGTTTTACTTTGGCCGCTGCGTCTTTTCTTTCAGAATCCGTTGCTTCGACGGTATTTGTAGTTAAGTCGTAGCCGTCAAACTTTTTTGTATAATGAAACAGTGCTTCATCACCGCGCACGGAAACGTCATGGATGATTTGGGCTACGTTTTCCAGAAGGTCCGATGTAAACGCCCCGCCCCGCCTGCGTAGTTTTTGAAAAAAATCCAGAAATTCAGTTGCGTCGGCTCGAATAATTTTCATCTTATTGTTTCATCCTTTGAATATCCGCGCCTAGTGCGGAGAATTTCTTTTCAATATTCTCATAACCGCGGTCAATATGATAAACTCTCGAAATTTCCGTAGTACCTTGGGCAACCAGTGCTGCTAGAATCAACGAGGCGGAAGCCCGTAAATCCGTGGCCATGGTTTGCGCACCGTTCAAGGCGGGTACGCCACGCACCACGGCGCTGCCGCCTTGAATCACGATGTCCGCGCCCATGCGCATCAGTTCGCTGACATGCATAAAACGGTTTTCAAAAACCGTTTCCGTAATGACACTCAGACCGCTGCCGACGGACATGTACGCCATGATTTGTGCCTGCAAATCCGTGGGGAAGCCGGGATGGGGAAGGGTTTTGACATCGACGCTGTGAATTTTGCTGCCTGCTGCGACTTTCAGCCCATCGTCAATGGGTGTGATTTTCATGCCGGTATCCTGCAATTTATTGATCAGCGCTTCCAGATGCTGAGGATTACAACCTAATACATTGATTTCACCGTGGGTCATGCCGGCGGCAATCATGAACGTCCCGGCTTCGATGCGATCTGGAATGATGGACGCTTCAGTCGCTTTCAACGTTGTCACGCCGGTGATGGTGATGACATCCGTTCCCGCGCCGCTGATTTTGGCGCCCATCCCTTTGAGAACATCCGCCAAATTAACAATTTCCGGTTCACGCGCGGCATTGTTCAGCACAGTCGTGCCGTCCGCCAGTGTTGCGGCCATCATGATGTTTTCCGTGCCGGTCACCGTAGGCAAATCAAAATAAATATTGGCGCCTTTCAGTTTATTCGCCTTTGCTTCAATATAGCCGCCGTGCAATTTCACGGAAGCTCCCATATCCTGGAGCGCTTTGATGTGCAAGTTGACCGGACGCGCGCCGATGGCACATCCTCCGGGAAGAGACACGCGGGCCTGGCCCATACGCGCCACCAGCGGTCCTAAAACCAGAATCGATGCCCGCATCGTTTTTACAAGATCATAAGGGGCGACGCTATTCTTGATTTTCTCGGCACAGATTTTCACAGTGCTGCCACTTTCAATTTCCACACCCATATTTTTTAAAAGCTTATAGGTGGTTTTAATATCAACCAGATCGGGAATATTGGAAAATGTGCAGGTTTCTTCTGTGAGAAGCGCCGCCGTCAGAACCGGCAGGGCGGCATTTTTCGCACCGCTGATCTGAACGTTTCCATGTAAAGGCTTGCCGCCGTTAATGACAATCTTATCCACTTATTTTCTCCTTCCTTTGACAACACGCGAAAGTCCCGCGTAATCAGCGCTCACATCAATACGGTCATAAAAACAAGTATTTTCCGCCATGAGAGCACGCACAGTTTCGCTCTGTTTAGCGCCGATTTCGAGCAAAAGCCAGCCATTTTCTTTCAGTCGGCTATGGGCTTGATATATTAATTTTTCGTAAAATTCCACACCTGTTTCACCCGCCCAAAGCGCTTCCCGTGGCTCAAAATCTTTTACACCGGCGGCGAGTGTTTCATACTCCTCCGCTCCGATATAAGGCGGATTGGAGACGATGATGTCAAATTTTCCATGAACCGGTTGAAATAAATCACCCTGAAGAAAGGTAATCGAATTTTCCAGTCCCAGAGTGCACGCATTTTTTTGGGCCAGTTGCAGTGCTGGCAATGAAATGTCGGTGGCTGTGATCTGTGCTTCGGGAATCTCTTTGGCCAAGGCCAGTGCAATTGCACCACTGCCCGTTCCAATGTCTAAAATGCATGGCCGGTTAAAACACTGAGTCCGGTAAACGGTGAGCGCTTCTTCGATGACGACTTCCGTTTCGGGCCTGGGAATCAACACGCTGGAATTGATCTCCAGAGTGAATGACCAGAAATCCTTCCGTCCGGTAATATAGGCTACCGGCTCCCAGCGCAGTCTTCGGATGACCAGTTGATTAAAGGTGGACAATTGCGCTCGATGGATGGTTTTATCGGGATTTTTGATAAACTCAAGTCGGTCGCAGTTCAGACAAAAAGCCAACAATATCTCCGCATCCAGCCGGGCCGAGGGAATCCCCGCAGCTTCGAATATTTGCATTGTTTTATGAATAATTTCACGAATGGTCATTTTGATATATTGTCTTTCATCGCTAAATCATTTTCCTTAGAACGGATTAGTCCATGACTATATGATTAATAATCGGACAGATTTAGTTCGTTGTAAAGCGGTTCTTTAAAATTGGCGCATATTTTCAAATTGTAATTCTCAAATAATTGATTTGATGATACTTTTTTATTATCACTTGGGGTGCGGTAAGAAAGAGGTAAAATATCTTTTCTACCCAAACATGCCGCAAACGATTTGGCGTAATTGTGTGGAACGATCTCTTACTGAGAAGTGACATTTCAGTCATACACCAATGACAAAAGCGTCGCCGCTTTCTATGGATGTCACGGTGAGCACTTAGCATGTTGTGCACCATGTGGCGTGTCTTCATCTATGACATAAAAGTCGTTTCCTTGTTTATTATATTTCCTGATCTGATCAAAGCATTTCAATGATAACGGTTGTTTACATTAAGAGACAGTTACTGGCATGGCTGTTGCTCTTATAACAAAAAGAAAGAATCTGTCCACCCTGATCTTTGATTATATCGCTTACACTGTAACGGGAAAAACATATTGCAGGAAGAGGAAATGCATTCCAAAAAATAAGATGAGGTGAACGAACCGTGGCCGAACAAATCAATCAAGGAAAAGTTTTATCCATCCGCAGCAGCGTCGTTGACGTCCACTTTCCCGTGGTACCCGCCATCCGTAATGTACTCATTGCGGGTGAAAAGGGTGAATACATTATTGAGGTATTTACGCAACTGGACAACAATACCATACGAGGCGTTGCGCTGACTCCCACACAGGGATTGGCCCGCGGCCAGATTGTTACCGATACCGGCAAGCCTTTTGAGGTGCCCGTGGGTCCTCCGCTGATGGGAAGAGTGTTTAACGTCTTCGGGAAAACGATTGACAAGAAGAGTGAAGTCGAAGGGTGCGAATCGCGGGCCATCCACCGCGAGCCGATTCCGCTTCGCGATCAATCCACCGTCTCTGAGATATTTGAAACCGGCATCAAAGCCATTGATGTTCTGGCACCCCTGGAACGCGGCGGCAAAGCCGGTCTGTTTGGTGGTGCGGGCGTCGGCAAGACCGTTTTGATCACGGAAATGATCCATAACACAGTGAGCGGCCATGAAGGTATGAGTATCTTCTGCGGGATCGGTGAGCGATGCCGAGAGGGCGAAGAACTCTACCGCGAGATGGAGGAAAGCGGCGTTCTGGGGAACACCGTCATGGTGTTCGGCCAGATGAATGAACCGCCCG
>CAZOPH010000151.1:0-4043 GCA_964581635.1 uncultured Smithella sp. | reverse complement strand
TTACGTCCTTGTTCACCTGAAAAAGTTCGATCAGCACGTTATCAGGTGCAGGAACCATGATGTATTTCCACGCATGGATGTCTGTGATGCCCTTCGTGAAAGGAACGCCCATGACTTTGAGTTTTTCTAAAACGCCTTCGATGTCATCGGTTTGTATCCCGAAGTGATGGATGCTGCCTCTACCTGAGAATGCCGGCGCCTGGTCGTAGAAGTGAATGCGGCCAGTGCCGATTCTCATAAATACGTTCCGGGCCCCTGCCATGTTCTCATCAAGGATCACTTTTCCACCGAATGCGTCCTGGTAAAATTTCAGGCTTTTTTCAAGATCCGAAGCAAAAAGATGAACATGGTGGACATGATTCATGTAGCGACTCCTTGTCTTTTTGGTGTTAGGTTATAAAACCAGCTCCTCGATAAAAGTGACTAATTGATTGACATTGCGGCAGGGGCGGACTTCGTGGCAGTGATGCGTGTAGGACTTGATTTCGCTGTCCCCAGTTCCCCAGAGGTTTTCCGGTTCGGGATTGAGCCAGATCACCCGGCGGCAGCGATCCCGCATGTCGCCCAAAATTGCATCTTCCGGATTCATATAATTGGATCGTCCGTCGCCGACGATGATGAGCGTTGTCTTTTTTGTTAGAAGCTCCATATAGTCCTTTTTAAAATTCCGCAGGGTTTCACCATAATCAGTCGGTGCTTCATAGTGCACATCCGCCTCTTCCATGACGATGCGGGTGGCTTCGGAAATGTCGTGCTCCTCAAAGATGCCGGTGACCTCTGTCAGCTGATCTATGAAGACAAAACTATTGACCTTGTCAAAGCAATCCTGAAGGGAATAAAGAAGGTTGAGCATGAAGCGGGCCGCCGCCCAGACGGAGCCCGATACGTCACACAGTGTGACAATCCGGCTTTTGCGCATGGTTTTCCGGCGATACTGAATATCGAGGGGAACGCCGTCGTATTTGGCAGATGCCCGTAACGTTTTTTTGACATCCAAATTTCCCCGATCGCGCACCGCAAAGCGGCGACTGACGATGTTCTTCAATTTGCGTACCAGCTTATCGATGGCTTCCCGCATCTCTTCCACTTCCTCGCGGGTGAACGACGAAAACGCTTTGTCTCCCAGATCCTTTAGTCGCTGTTCATATGTTTTAACTTTTCGAGTGCCGGCATCTCCCGGACGTGGTTCGTACATCAGGATAGAACGCGCGGCTTCAATACGCTCGTCGAAATGAGCGGCAAGATCACGACGGGCCTTCGAATCCATTTCTAAATCATTATTTTCCAGAAGTGCGGCGGCAGTGGTTGCTGCCGCGTTAATCTGCAGCAGCACGTTAAAACGACTGGCCAGCGGCCCGAGGTTAAACCGGGCAGGCGATGTTGAATCATCCGATTCCGAATGAATCCGGCGCATTTCCGCAAGCAGGGGCATGGGTTTGCCGGCCAGAAAGTCCACAATGGCGTCGTAAATGGGATTGTCGTGAGGCTTTTTTTTGAGCAGGTCTGTCGCCTTCCTGATTTGATCGATCTGGGAAGCCGTCTGCTGCATGTCGCCGGCATTGACGCGCATTTCATGAAAAAAGAGATGGTAGAGACGGTCAAAGTGCTGCAGTTCTCTTAAACTCTTCGCAAAATTGGCGCGAAGCAGCGC
Organism: uncultured Smithella sp.; assembly: GCA_964581635.1. Lineage (GTDB taxonomy): Bacteria > Desulfobacterota > Syntrophia > Syntrophales > Smithellaceae > UBA8904. The sequence goes on along the minus strand of CAZOPH010000151.1, from coordinate 2,392 downwards.
CCGAAATTGCAGCTCGTCGGTCGGGTCAATAAGCTGTAACTGCTTGAGACTATCGAGAACCTCCGACGTTGAAACGCGCAGCCCCGCAGCCCGGCAGCAAGAAACGAATTGCCCAATCAACTTGACCATATATCACCACGGCACGGTTTTGAGACGCTTGGATGATGACCGGTTACCTATCAGGCAATTACCCGGTTCATGTTTTTCCGCACTTTTTCCAGATCCATCTGATATTTGCAAATGACGTTAAGTGTTTCCGAGACAACCTCGGGCGTCAGTTCATGGATCTGCAAGGCCAAAAGCGATTGCGCCCAGTCTAGGGTTTCTGAAATACTGGGGCTTTTCTTCAGATCCAGTGTGCGGATTCTGCGGATAGAGTCCACCAGAACAGCGCAGAGTTTTTCCTCGATGTCCGGAATTTTCAGGCGGACAATGGCAATCTCCGTGTCGCGCGCCGGATAATCAATATAGAGATGAACGCAGCGGCGTTTGAGAGCGTCGCTCATATCCCGGTAGTTGTTGGATGTAAGTAGAACAAAGGGAATCTTGATGGCCCTGCGGGTTCCTAATTCGGGGATGGAAACCTGAAAATCGCTGAGTAATTCCAGAAGAAAGGCTTCAAACTCCGGATCGGACTTATCTACTTCGTCCAGGAGCAGCACGACGGGTTTCTCTGAACTGATGGCCTGCAGAAGTGGACGCGGCTGGATGAAACGATCGGAAAAGAAGGCGTCTTCTTGAGCGGCGATCTGATCGACTGCTTCGATGAGTGTTGCCGTGGCGCCGATAATGTCGTTAATTCTATCTTTGACCATCTGGGTGTAGAGCAGTTGCTTGGCATATTCCCATTCGTAGAGAGCCTTGGCCTCGTCCAGGCCTTCGTAGCATTGAAGACGGATCAACTCACGATCCAAACTGCGGGCGACCGCCTTGGCCAGTTCCGTTTTACCGACACCCGCCGGCCCTTCGATTAAAACAGGTTTCTGCGTTGCCTGCGCCAGGAAAATAACCGTGGCTATTTCCCGGGACGGGATGTACCCGGCCTCAATCAACCTTTGTTCAACATCTGTAACAGTTTTATATGCCATGTTTAACCTTTCTTGTTAAATTCATATACCAAACATTCCATGCGGTCAAGAATAAGGGCAGGTGGGCGCTGATTTTCTTCTCTAGAGCGCGACGATCCGTTGCTTTGCAATGATTTCCAGGGCGATTAAATTGCTCATTTGTTTAGAATTTCGTTCTGAAAAGAATATTTGACTTCATGAAAAATAACATGGTAGCAATTATTTAATTTATCAAAATTTAAGTAATTTTTAGATTGCTTTATTCTGTACGGAGGCCGACCTATGCTGTGGGATGCTGTTACCAATATTTTTCAGGGTATCACGACGTTAACGGACTCATTTTCCCATAACCCCAAGATGGCTATCGCCAGAATTGGTCTTATTCTGCTGGGGCTTTTGCTGGTCTATCTGGGCAGAAGAGGAACACTGGAAGCATTGCTCATGATCCCTATGGGTTTGGGCATGGCGACTGTGAATGCAGCCATTATGTTTTTTGATCCCCTGAACCTGCATGGCGGGATGGGTACGCTTTTCGTGGAAGCGCAGGCCGGGGCCACGGCCGATACCGTTAAAAATGCCGCTGATCTGATGACAATTTTGCAGATCGACTGGTTGCAGCCCATTTACACTTACACATTCAGTAACGGTTTAATCGCCTGCCTGGTTTTTATGGGAATAGGTGCACTTTTAGATGTGGGTTATGTCATGGCTCGGCCTTTCCGGAGCATGTTTATAGCCGTTTTTGCCGAACTGGGCACCATTGTTACGCTGCCCATCGCCCAGATGTTCGGCTATACACCCCAGCAGGCCGCAGCCATTGCCATCGTCGGCGGCGCTGATGGTCCTATGGTTTTATTCACGTCCCTGCGGTTGGCGCCGGAACTCTTTGTTCCCATTGCCATCATTGCTTATCTTTACTTGGGTTTTGCTTACGGCGGCTATCCCTATCTGATCAAATTACTGGTGCCAAAAAAGCTTATGGCCATCAAACCTGCGCCACTCAAAAAGAAAAGAAACATTACCTCCGGGGAAAAGATGCTCTTTGCCGTTGTCACGTGCGTTTTCTTGTCTTTCCTGCTTCCGGTTGCAGCACCGTTATTTTTCTGCCTGTTTTTCGGTGTTGTGGTGTGTGAATCCGGCATTAAAGAATATATTCAACTATTACAGGTGCCAATCCTTTATTTGTCCACGATGTTTTTAGGAATGCTTCTGGGTGTTCTTTGCGATGCCAACACAATTATGGATCCGAATGTTTTACCCTTACTGATGCTGGGCATTTTATCGCTTCTGATTTCCGGCATCGGCGGTATTATTGCCGGTTATAT
>CAZOPH010000150.1:0-4043 GCA_964581635.1 uncultured Smithella sp. | reverse complement strand
ATAAGTTTTAAACCTTCTTCAAGATTCAGATAAAGATTAGTTGTCCATCTATAACTTTGGATATTGTTGAACATCACTAGCCTAGACGAAACATATTTATGGGGTCAGAAGGTATGGTTCAGATCTGGGCCGGCAAAATTAGCTAACGAAATAGAGGGTAATAATGCCCTATGAGTTTTCCCCTTATCAATTCCCGTTCTCTATCTTGAGAACCCGACCACCCTAGCATAGGTTTTGGCATCGCAGTTGTGCATTAAGAATTATTTACATCAAGCTTTGAATAACACTAGATGCTTCAGTGGTGGCAAGCTCTATCAATCCTGAGCATTTGTCAGAAGAAGACATATGCTTTTGAAAGTCAGTCCAGTCAGAGAATTTCTTTTCCGTAATCTTACAACAGTCTGTAGCGCCTGCTTCCTTTCTGAATTTTTCTAAGATATTTTTACCGACGCTAAAAGGGTCGGGTTCTTCATCAACAGGTTCATTCCGAAGCAGATTAACATGACCGATAATAAATGACTTAAATGCTTGGAGAAAACTAGTATCATGAATATTCATGCCCAAAAGCAGATTTATGCCCATAACTGCGCCAGCCAGCGCGCCACAAGCTCCCCCACTAAGGCCGACTCCCCCGTCAAAAACGAAAGATAGACGCTCAAGGAGCGGGTCCCCTATCCCCGTGCGATTTCTTATGCCTTTTAATACAGCCTGAGCACAATGTATTGGTTCACCCTGTGTTTTTCTCAGACCCGCATCCGTCATAAGCAGATTTTTCTCTTGATAGGTATCATACAGGTTCCTCATGGAGCCTCTAATATGCCAAAAACATCTTGCTACTCTGTCACCGGGTAAAAAAAAGCGTAACTGTCCCATGGCTGTATAAAAATCCACGCCGCTTCTTTCTCTGCAAAAGGATGAACCATAGCTTTCTTCAAACAATCTGACGTATTCTCCAATTAGAGACAGTACTCCAACCTCTGCGGCAATTCCTCTTTTTTTCAGCAAATTATCGTGCATCAGTGCGAGCCCTAAAGCACCGCCTGATACCACACCACAACTTGAACCACTAGCCACTATACCACCTTCCAGCCCTGAGGAAGCTTGCAGTAACCGGTCTTCTCGCCTGCCTATCATATCCTGGACAACTTCCAGTGAAGCCGATGCTCAGTTAAAATTCTGGAAGAGGCGCAAGGGGCCCCTTCTTCCCCAATATCCTTTTTCCTTGTTATCCATTAGTTTTGCCCCTTCAAAAAATCCTGATAGGCTGCAGCTGTTTCTGCCGGTTTTTCCAACATGGGGGCATGGCCACATTCTTGAATAATTACCGATTTAGAATTCTTAATATTTTTCTCAAAAATCGGAACAGAGGAGATATGAACCAGTTTGTCCGAATCTCCCCACACAATTAAAGTGGGAGCTGTAATTTTGTTTAATTTGCTTTCCAGAATGTACATATCACTCCACATGTCTTTGTATATTTTTTTGTCAATAGGCCCCGCCACCAATGCTTGTTCCGCTAAATACTGTTTCATAAATGAAGGTAGTTTAGGTGGTTTCACAAAAACAAATTCCAAGAATTGATCATATTCATTGACATCTTGAATAAGCTCAGGATTTATGCCTTTTTCCAAAAGTAGGATTAATTCGCTTTTTACTGGCGCATGAACACCGGAGGCATCGAGCAGCGCGAGTGTCTTAACCATGTCCGGATAATCCGCTGCATAATTACCGGCAATATTGCCACCCATAGAATTTCCGACTAAATGAAATTTTGTCAGGTTCAACGCCTTGGCGAATAAATTTAATCTTTCCACCTGAGACATATGGCTATAATTCGCGTTCTGGGGTTTGGAACTGTCACCGTGACCAGATAGGTCAGGAATAATTACACGATAATTGGGGGTAAAGTATTTCGCCAAGTATAACCAGTTATCTTTATTTCCACCAGAGCCGTGAAGCATAATCATGGTATCGCCAGTGCCTCCGTCCGCGTAGGCAATCTTAAAACCGGGAATGTCAACGGATTTAATCGTTAGATTGGCAGCTTTGCGCTGGCCTTCAACGTATTTATTGAATAAATAGGAAGTGCAAGAAAGCATTGTGACGATTGCTATTGAAACAACTACGACGGTCAAAATATTTGCTGTCTTTAAAAGCTTTTTCATAATCTTCTTTCCTTAAAAGCAGGCCTGGGTTTAATAGTCGTTCTGGCAGAACTGCACCGTTATAACTACGAAGAAACCAGAATACCTGTCTTGATATCCAGACTTAGATTTGTCATCTATGACATTTGCTTGATGATGAATTTACGAAAATCCGTAAACTCAATGCCGAACTCTTGTTCAAATTTTATTTTCTGCACGGCCGATGCCTTCATTAAGACTACGTTTAATGGTCCGCTCTTTTTTTCAATTTCTTCGTGTTCACCGTTAAAGAACCCTTCTGATGTTACCTTCTCGCCGTTAATGGATACAGTATAACCCTGCTTTTCCAATTCGCGACAAATGATACCAAGAGCCGAATTCTTCTCATCTTCGTTCAACGCTTGAAATATTTTTTGCACATTCATTGTATTGCCCTCCATCTATTTAGCATGTTTATAGCATGTTTTGGGTGATTCATATAATAATTTCGTTACCAGTCCACTCCTGCCTGTTCCGCCTTGTTAAATCTTTTTTTATGACTCACGGAAGCTTCGGATAAACCGAAACTGTTCACGTAGCAAGGGATTGGTTGCGGGAGCAAATGAAAGGTCGATAGGTATTCGTCAGAATTGATGATTAGGTGGAAAGGGAGTAAAGACTAAGTGCACCAGACGAAGAGCATCTACATTTAGCGTTTCGTCTCTTCTTCTTTTGTCACCTTTTGAATTTTTCTGATTACCCGTTGATCAACGTACCATGACGGTAAAATCTTCATCATCCGGTACTCGAATTTATTTTCCGCAACAATATATCGCAATTTTGGGTTTTTAGCAGTCAGGGCGGCATGAACAATTTTAGCGACTTCAATTGGCGGAAGTCCGCTGGTTTTTCCCTTGCGGATTGCGTATTTCCCCATCGCCTTTGCTTCTCTCCAGAATATCGACTTCACATTTTTTCCACTCTTAAGAATTTTCTCCCCCTTATTCCATATCGGCGTCATGATTCGGCCGGGCTCGATCAAAATTACTTTCATACCATGGGGAATGATTTCGCGGCGCAGCGAATCCGAATAGCCTTCCAGCGCGAATTTGCTTGAACAGTAAGGGCCGACAAACGGCGTAGCAAAAAAACCGCTGTCGGAGCTTATCATGACGATTCGTCCTTTTGCCTGCAGCAGCAAAGAAAAAACCGCCCGCGTGATTTGATGAACACCAAATAGATTTACTTCAAACTGGGCGCGCATATCTTCAACGGAGACATCCATCAATGGTCCTGCTTTGGTAATTCCGGCATTGTTCACCAAACCGAAGAGTGCTGATTGCCTCTGTTCTATAATTTTTTTAGTGTTGATGACATCTTCAGCATTTGTCACATCCAGTTGTACAGGTGTGATATTGGGATTTTTACACAATTCTTCCAGAGCTGCCGTATTTCTCGCTCCCGCATAAACATGAAATCCCTGGGATGCGAGATACTGCGCCGTTGCCAGTCCTATTCCGCTGTTGGCACCCGTCACCAGAATGGATTTGAAATCAGCCGACATGAGCTTTGTCCCCTATAAAAAATCCCCGGGAGTTCTTTATCGACCCTCCCGGGGATTTAAAATCAACTCTTTAATAAATCCCTAAAATGTAAGCGTCAGTTTGTTGATGACCAGCAAATCATCCGAAAGATCCGTATCTGCATCAGACCAGCCTTTATAATAATCGCCTGTAAAGAAATAACCCGCACCCAGCATATAGGACAAGTTATTCGTGAGTTTATAAGTGGCAGTTAAATCCACTTCCCAACCATAATCTTTGTGCAGCCATTGTGCAGTTGGTTTCTTGTCGGCCTTGGCATAAGAAACCGAGGCCATAATATCCAGTTTATCGGTAGGTCTCAAACCGGCTTTGCCCT
>CAZOPH010000149.1:0-4078 GCA_964581635.1 uncultured Smithella sp. | reverse complement strand
TGAGGGTATTTTGTTATCGCTTCAATATACAGATTTGCCACTTCCTTTGCTTTATCGTTTGGATATAACTCTGATACAATAAGATACATTTTTGCCTCCCTTCATTTGAGTGGCGCTATATGTTGAAAAAAATCAGAGAGAATTATTCAGGAGAATATAGCGGACCTCCAAAGAGTTATGCCTCTTTGGAGGCTTCGCATTGGCAACTTCCAGAAACTCCTTTTCATAACGGACTCCAGAAAGTTGAGGGTGAGGTTCATTAGTTTACTGACAGATTAAGAGAACTTACTTAAAATAAAAGCTCCTGTAAGAATGGAAAGTCAAGGGGGAAATTGCCTCCAGATATAGCCTTGGTTTTCAGCCAAAATCACCTAGGGCATTTGGAACAGCTTAAACATACCCGAAAAGGTCCATTGTCCACAAAACCGAGGGGGCAAACTTAATTTTGTAGGGGTAAAGGAAGGTATAAGGCAGAGAGCGGTTCTGTCACGTTAAGTAATTTCCAAAGGGGAAAAACGTGATAATATTAGTAATGAACCCTCCCGAAGCTTGTTGCGGGGTATCTCGTGGTTGATAGCTTTACTCTAATCGAAGCAAACTTCTGGGAACATAACCCTGAGCGATTTAAGTTTACCATTGCAAATCGATATGGTAATTTCTAGTCTCAATCGCAACAATACGATTCTATTAAATTGGAGTTTATCATATGAAAAAGTTCCAAAAAATATTGATTGCCAGCCGGGGGGAAATCGCCGTCCGAATTATCCGAACCTGCAAGGATATGGGGATTCGCACCGTGGCGGTGCACTCCCAGGTGGATAATGATGCCCTGCATGTCAAGCTGGCAGACGAAACCTATGAAATCGGCCCACCGGAAGCGGCGGAAAGCTACTTGAATTTTGACAAGATCATAAATGCAACGAAACAATGTGGCGCAGAAGCCATTCACCCCGGCTATGGTTTCCTATCGGAGAATCCGGATTTTGTGGAACGTTGCGAAAAAGAAAATATTATTTTTATCGGGCCTTCCAGCGAGTGCATGTCCAAAGCTAAACCAAAAAATCGCGCACGGCAGATGATGAAGATGATTAACATCCCGGTCACCCCCGGTTGCGATGACGCCATTACCAGTGGCACGGAAGAAGGCAGACGCCGCGCCAGGGAAGTTGCTGACGAGGTCGGATATCCGGTCATTGTGAAACCTTCCGGTGGTGGCGGTGGAATTGGTATTATGATTGCCCGCAACAAAGACGAACTGGCCAAAGCCATTACCGGAGCAGAAACACGAGGCCGCAAAGCATTCGGTTCATCTTCCTTCTATATAGAAAAATATTTGCAAGGAATGAAACATGTGGAATTTCAGGTGCTCGCTGACCATCACGGCAATGTCGTTCATCTGGGAGAGCGTGACTGCTCCGTCCAGCGCCGCTTTCAGAAACTGGTCGAAGAGGCCCCCTGCCCGATTGTTAGTCCTTTTTGGCGGATGAAAATGGGAGCGGCAGCCATCGACGTCGCGCTGGCGCTCGATTACGTCGGTGCGCTCACTGTCGAGTTCTTTTATTTCCCGGAAGTAAGACAATTTTACTTCAATGAAATCAACTCCCGATTGCAGGTGGAGCACTGCGTCACCGAACTGGTGACCGGCATTGATATCATCCGTGAACAGATACGCATTGCCCAGCGTGAAGAGTTGAGCATTAACCAGGATGACATCCGAATGAAATTCCACGCCATTGAATGCCGTATCAACGCGGAAGACGCTTTGCATAATTTCATCCCCTCACCAGGTGTGATTTCAAAACTCCGTTTACCTCATGGACCAGGTATCCGCGTTGATGAAGGTGTTTATGAAGGATATAATATCTCTTTTTACTATGACTCTCTAATGATGAAATTGATGAGCTTCGGAAAAACCCGTTCCGAAGCTATTGCCCGCATGCAGCGTGCGCTGGGCGAAATTGAATTACAAGGTCCCAAAACAACACTGCCTTTCCACCATGTCATCCTTAAAGAAGAGGATTTCGTAATCGGCGATTACACAACAGACCTTGCCGACAAACCGGAGGTCAGAAATAAACTCAGCACCTATCTTTTTTGAGGTTGAAGTTTTACTGACTAAAGTACGAAAGGCATTTTTCATAGGCATGAACCGCAAGCATCTGGATAGCAACCCAAATCGGTGCTCATACCTGTGATTTTACGAATTCACACTTTCAGTTAAAAGATTCTCTCGACCAGAAAGTAGAAGAAAACTACACTCCCTGTGTATAACAGCATTACGAGAAAAGCGGTGGGAATCTTTATCCAATGGGGTCGGTCTCTTATCTCTTCATAACACCTGTATGCCCCCAATCCGAGAATTATCTCAGGGACTAGAATATAGACTGCGCTGAACCCTATCATCTTCACGTTTACCGCGTACCATGACGGAATGAGCCACACGGTCTGCTCGGAAGTAAAGAATATCAGAAACGCGATGATTGCCGCCGCAACATAAGCGGATGGTCTAGAAATCCTGGAGCTTATTTTTTCGGCGATGAATATAATCAGAAACATCGGTATAGCCCAGAGTCCGGCCATGTATCCTGAGACCGAACCTATCTTAAAGAGGCCGTCTTCCGGGAAGACGATTGCTTTGAGAATGTCGGCGATTATCCAGTCCGGGAATACCTGAAAGATGCTAAGTATCAAACTGAAGAGCCAGATGCCATACCATTGGTTATCTTTTTTTAAAATTCCATAGCCGGCCATAACAATATTATATACAAGAACAAGGGTGAAAAGTTTCACACCGGCCCCGATTTTAACGGGAAGAATAAGGATTATAATACAGAGGATGGCGAAAAGCCCGTGAATGACTAATGCATCTTTTTCATTTGACAATAGTCTAAAATTCATTTGTTCCTCCTATTAATCATTAATCACTGTTTATTGTTTCTTGATGATTTATTCTAAACATATGTACCACAATTAGTTTTGGAGTTCAGCCCTTAATTGTTACTGATTGAAATATTGGATAAATTGAGAAAAAAAGAAAGACAACCGTTCGGGAAGTAACAAGTAAAAGAACTCAGATGGACACTCCCGAGTTACGCCCATGAAACACTGAATAGGGACTAACCACACACAATAAGAACAAGGAAAGGAGTTCTATGTAACAGTAGGGCTCTTTTTAAGTTCAGTTTTTTCTTGCAATCCCACCAGACTGTCGTTATGAATTTAGGTATGGAAAAAAACAAGACCAGCCCTTATCTTCCTTTCATGGCAGTCTATATCGCGGCTGCTGTCCTCTTCATGGTCATTAAGATTTTTGCCCCCGAATTTACCAGAAGTTTCACCATCAAGGTGATCCCGGCGCTGAGCCTCTCGCTGGCCATCCTCTTTACAAGGTCAATCAATATCTCCCAGCGAATGGCCATGCTGGCCGGTGCGCTGTTTTGCGGTGCCGGCGACGTCATTCTCGACATCAACCGGGTCCGATTCTTTGTTCCGGGGCTTGCCGCTTTCCTTTTGGGACACGTCGGTTTTCTCGCCCTATTCTGGATGCGCCGGGTTTCTGCAAGCTCACGTCGCGTCTGGATAATACCCCTAATGCTTTTTGCTCTGGCCATGGCCATTGTCCTTGTTCCCCGTCTCGGTTCACTGATGATACCTGTTCTCGCTTATCTGGCTGTGATTACCATGATGACTGTGCTTGCCATAATGTCGGACGTCCGTCTGATGGCCGTGGTGGGCGCCTGTGTCTTCATGCTTTCAGACGCCCTATTGGCGTTAGCCAAATTTGTTTTTGATGGCCATCCTTCTCCACTTATTACGATTCCGGTCTATTTCGTGGGGCTTTTTCTTCTGGGTTTTGGAATATTGATGACTGTGCGGCAGCGCTGATTGCGCCTTGTATGAGTGTGACGATGTTTATATGATTAAGCATTACGGGAAAATGTCCACAAAATGCAGCGCCGTTGCTGACCCTGCCTTACATTCGCCAACAAAATATTTATTTTGTGAGATTTACGTCACATACTTATAAGTTTTAAACCTTCTTCAAGATTCAGATAAAGATTAGTTGTCCATCTATAAC
>CAZOPH010000148.1:0-4167 GCA_964581635.1 uncultured Smithella sp. | reverse complement strand
TTTCTATCACGGATCGATGCAATTTGCGTTGCACGTATTGCCGGCCCAAAGAAGGAATTTCGCTGAAAGGGCATGAAGATATTCTCAGGTATGAGGAGATTATTCGCATCGTTTCTCAAACGGTTAAAATGGGATTGATCAAGGTTCGGTTGACCGGAGGCGAACCGCTTGTCCGGCGCGGCTTTGTTGAATTTGCCAGGGATTTAAAAAAAATTCAAGGCCTTCAGGATATCAGTTTAACGACCAACGGTACGCTGTTGGATCAATATGCGGAAAATATTTTCAAGGCCGGGATTACCCGGATCAATATCAGTCTCGATTCTCTGAATAAAGATAAATATTTCCAAATAACCAGAGGTGGACATCTTGACGACGTGTTTGGGGGGATTGCCGCAGCGGAAAAGGCTGGTTTTGAGCCCATAAAAATTAACGCGGTTGTGATGAAAGGCTTCAATGATGACGAGGTACTGGATTTTGCACAATTGGCATTTAAAAAACCCTTTCAGATCCGATTTATTGAAATTATGCCGATCAGTGAGGTAAACGCTAATCAACCGGAGGACTTTCTGCCGACGAATCTATTGTTCGACAAAATTTGTAAACACTTCCAGCTGGAACCCTTAGCGGGCAAAAAAAACAAATCAGACGGACCGGCCAAAATATATAAGGTTAAAGGTGGACGAGGTGAGATTGGCTTTATTAATCCGATAAGCGACCATTTCTGTTTGACTTGCAACCGCCTGCGCTTAACGGCAGACGGCAAATTACGGGCCTGTCTGCTGAAGGACGAAGAGATCGATTTGAGAGCGGCACTGAATCGTCATTGTGATGACGATGAATTAGCCGGTCTCATCCGTCAGGCGATATTGCTGAAGCCTGAAAAGCATGACGTGGATTGTACGGACAGGCATCTGAAAAAATGTCACCGCGATATGTCAGACATTGGCGGTTAAATATATTGATGCAATAATCTGGATATTGCGTATAATAAAAGAAGAATTCACTTAAATCCGCAGCAGGGGTGATTAGTTGGAAACAGAACTGGGCCACTATATATTTTCCCGTCAGGAAAAGTTAATTCTGGACTTGGTGTCACCTATTGCCGGTGAATCCCTTTTAGCTGTGGGGTGTGGAACTGGAAACTATTTGCGTATGTTCCAGAATAAGAATTGTGCCCTAACAGGAATTGACTCATCGGACTCTGCTCTGACAACAGCCCGAAATAAACTTGGTCATCAATGCGAATTGGTTCAGGGAAACCCTACAGATCTTCCTTTTTCCGATAATGAATTTGATGTCGTCAGTTTAGTTCATGGCCCACAGATATTGGGTGATCCTCAAAAGGTCATGGCGGAGGCCATCCGGGTTAGTCGCAGTCGTGTTTTCGTTGGTTTTTTCAATAAGCATTCTTTTGTAGGAACAAAGCAGTCTGTGCGGAAGCTTTTTTGTTTTCCCGTCGCCTCCGCCATGCGTTTCTTTACCATCAGCGAAATGAAATCTATTATCAACAAAACAATGTTGACACCTTCTATCACATGGGGATCCGTGATTTATCTCCCGAGTCCGGTTTACACATTTTTTTCAGAGTTGGAAGAACTTTTTCCTATGAGAAATAACCCACTGGGAGCTTTTATCGGCATGGTATTCCCAGTTCGATATACCTATCGAACCATGCAAAATCCCATCCGGAATTCATTTGAGCTGAAAACGAAAACGCAGGCGGCAGCTCCGGAAGCCATTCGGGGAATGTTTCAAGAGAGAAATCGATGATACGTGAAGCCCTGCTTTATGAGAAGCTCACTGATTCCCGCGTTCAGTGCGCGTTATGCGCTCACCGGTGCAAAATCAATTCCGGTCGACGCGGTTTGTGTGGCGTTCGAGAAAATAAGGATGGCATTTTATATTCCCTGGTTTTTGGCACCCTGATAGCCGAGCATGTTGACCCTATTGAAAAGAAGCCGTTTTTTCACGTTTATCCCGCATCGCGATCCTATTCCATTGCCACGGTCGGCTGCAATTTCAACTGTGACTTTTGTCAAAATCATGAAATATCTCAAATGCCTCGCTCCACCCTCATGATTATGGGCGAAGATACGGCACCTCCGGTCATTGTGGAGCGTTCTCAAAAAAACGCTTGTAAAACAATATCTTATACTTATACAGAGCCGACGGTTTATTTGGAAACCGCCTTAGAAACCGCAAAGATCGCCTGCCTAAAAGGTTTTAAAAATGTATTTGTTACAAATGGTTTTATGACGGCGGAAGCCATTGAAATCATGGCGCCTTATCTTGCCGCCGCCAATGTGGATTTAAAGTCCTTTCGCAATGAATTCTACAAGAAGAAATGTGGAGCGGCACTCCATCCGGTTCTGGACAGTTTGAAAAAAATGAAAGAGTTGGGAATATGGATTGAAATCACCACACTGCTTATTCCCGGATTGAATGATTCTCCCGAAGAATTAAAAGATATTGCCGCTTTTATCTCCAGCCTAGGTTCGGAAACACCCTGGCATATCAGTAGATTCCATCCGCAATTTAGAATGCTCCAGGTTCCGTCAACTTCTGTTGTTTCAATGCATTTGGCCCGTCGTATTGGTAAAGAAGCTGGTTTAAAGTATGTGTATAGCGGTAATGTGCCGGGCGACGAGGGTGAAAACACCTATTGCTCAAATTGCGAAAAACTTTTAATTAATCGTTATGGTTATAGTATTATCGATAATCTTCTATCGGGAAATGCGTGTCCCCATTGTGGGAACAAATTGGAGGGCCTTTTTTAAACGGGACAGTTGTAATTGGGAACCACCAAGCATTCTTGATGAATTTCTATGTTGCCCCAATCACTTTTTATTTCAAAGCCACCTTTCCCCCGAAGCAAATATTTCTTGTCCCATGGATCAAAGCACTATATATTGTGGTATAAATTTTTCACGAATACATTTTGTTGTATTTTCACTTTACAAAGGAAATATCTTTTGTTAGGCTTTACTAAAATTTAAACTCTTCAATTAAAGATACGTTATGAAGCTAAAACGGTTGGAAATAACAGGTTTCAAATCTTTCCGCGATAAGGTCGTTATTGATTTTTCCAAAGGGGTCAATGCCGTTGTCGGTCCCAATGGTTGTGGAAAATCAAATGTGGTCGATGCGATCCGCTGGGTGATGGGCGAGCAGCGGGTAAAAGCGTTACGTGGAAAGAAAATGGACGACGTGGTCTTCAACGGTAGTGAAGACGCTGCCCCTGTGAGCATGGCGGAAGTTGTCATGACTTTGGCGAGCAACGGATCGACCTTCCCGGGTGTTTACGGTGAATTAACTGAAGTATCCATTTCACGCAAAGTTGTCCTGGATGGTGAAAGCGAATACTGCATCAATCGTGTACCTTGCCGTCTGCTCGATGTCAAAGAGTTCTTTATGGGTACGGGTGTCGGCGCGCGAACTTATTCGTTGGTTGAGCAAGGCTCTGTGTCTTCCCTGGTTGAAGCCAAACCGGAAGACCGCCGCTTGTTTATTGAAGATGCGGCTGGCGTGTCCAAATACAAAAGCCGCAAAGAAGCCGCTGTGCGGAAAATGGAGGCAACCAAGCAGAACATTTTGCGTCTCAACGATATTCACAAGGAAGTCAAATCCCAGCTTAGCGCCATCGCCAGGCAGGCTAAAAAAGCTGAACAATATAAAGAAGTAAAGCTGCGCATTAAAGAGACGGAGCTGGTTTTGTCCCGGCAGGGCTTTGCCAAACTGGCTGATAAAAATGCCGTACTACGGGAAGCGCGTGTTAAGCTCTCTGATCAGACTGAAAGCATCAAAGCTCAAATGGAGTCGAGGGAATCCGCGTTGGAAGAAATGAAGGCGAAGTTGCTGGAAGAAGATGAAAGGATCAGCCGCCATCAAACCGAACTCTATGAAATTAAGAATTCAATTAACATCAAGGAAAAGAATATTGAGTTTTCGCGTCGCCGGATGACGGAAGCCGCGGAACGCAAACAAAAAAATCAGTTTGAAATCGAGTCAATGGCGCAGAAGAAGTCGAGTCTGGCCGTCGAGATTGAAAATCTGCAAAAGAAAGCCACGGAAGCCTTTAATCAGATGACCCAGCTTCAAAATGAATTGGATGAAGGGCAGAAAGAGGTTCAAGGGCTTCTGGAAAGCGATCAGGAAATTAACTCCCGG
>CAZOPH010000147.1:0-4172 GCA_964581635.1 uncultured Smithella sp. | reverse complement strand
GAAGAATTGAGACCTGATCTTCAAAAAATATTTTTTTATTCATCACCTCATGCTCAACACTAATAACGCATTTCGGTGGCATAATTTGCAGGGTATAAGTGCAAGCATGGGCACTGATGGCTCCATAATATGGTTGGATAATGCCTTTATTTCGAGAATCCTGCATTCTTAGGCGTCGATTATCATCAACCGGGAAGCTGCCGCGAAAACTGCCTGTCTTTATCTGCTCATCTAAAACTATCTTATCAAGATTTACTTCCCAGTCATTAATCTGTTCATTGATATTTTTTGAGAACACAACGCATAAGACATATTTGGACCAAGAAGATTCGTCATTGTTTTTATAAAGAGTTATCATAATATAAAGACCGAAAATTTGGATTAAGATACTGAAAGCTGGCTTTGTTTTTAATTATCACGATTTGCGTCTGAAATCTACAAGAGCAATGAATATTTACTGCATATCATGTACAGGAATTTGTTAATATTGTGTAGTTCGACAATAATCACAATTTAAAAATTTCATGATTCAATACATTATCATTACTTTTGCCGTGCCGTTTATGGTGTTGAATTATATTTGTAATCCTTAATTAACACTTTCAAGGGAGACAGACTTTTTCGCGGGCAAAAAAAATCCAATGAACTTTTTATTTTTCACATCCGTCATCAGCCTCCACTCCTGTCTTAATATTTCTTGACAGAAACAGAAAATCCGAGTTAGTTTTTAATCGCTTTCAATGTCTTTATTTTTTGTCATTGCAATGACAATTTTATTACAAAGCTCTATCTGTATTCATCAAAACGGCAGGAGGTTAGATTGTATTTCTCGGACGAAACGCAAAAGGCATCCCGGAAGCTTACCGAAAAATGGCAAGCTGATGTTCAAAATACTCTAAAAACCAATCCCGACTGGAAAAACCGCTTTTCAACCGTTTCTGATCTCGACATCAAAAGACTCTATACTCCTGAAGACTTGCAAAATATGGATTTTCCCCGACACATCGGGACGCCCGGAGAATTTCCCTATTTGCGCGGCAACCAGGTCACCGGTTACCGCGGACAGCCCTGGACCTTCCGCATGTTCTCCGGCATGGGCAGCGCCCAGGACACCAACGCGCGCTGGCACATGCTTTTACGCGAAGGACAAACCGGCCTCAGCACCGCCTTCGATTTTCCAACACTTATGGGCTATGACAGTGACTCGCCAAAAGCTTTGGGCGAAGTGGGCAAATGCGGTGTAGCTATCGACACACTAGAAGATTTTCTGGCGCTGATCGACGACATTCCACTGAATCAGGTCACAACATCCATGACAATCAATCCCCCAGCCACCGTGCTGTGGGCCATGTATTGCGCAGCAGCCGAAATTAAAGGCGTTCCTCTTACTGAAATCGGCGGCACCATTCAAAATGACATGCTCAAGGAATTCATTGCGCAAAAGACGTTCATGTGTCCGCCGGAGCCTTCCGTCAAACTCATCAGCGACACGGTTGAATTCGGAACAAAATACGTTCCGCGATGGAATACCATCAGCATCAGCGGCTATCACATCCGTGAGGCGGGTGCCACTGCTGTGCAGGAGCTGGCCTTCACGCTACGAGATGGCATCGAATATGTCGAAGATATTATCCGCCGCAAAAAAATGGACGTGGACGATTTCGCTCCTCGCTTGTCATTCTTTTTCAACTCTCATATTGACCTTTTTGAGGAAATCTGCAAACTCCGCGCCGCACGCCGTATCTGGGCCAGAGTGATGCGCGACCGCTTCGGCGCGAAAAATCCCCGTTCGCTGTGGATGCGCTTTCACGTCCAGACCGCCGGCTGTTCGCTTACCGCTCAGCAGCCCTACAACAATGTTGTCCGGACCACCGTCGAGGCGCTGGCGGCTGTTTTGGGTGGAACCCAGTCACTGCACACCAATTCGCTGGATGAAGTGCTCTGTCTGCCGTCCGAACAGGCCGTGGAAATCGCGCTACGCACCCAGCAGATTCTGGCGGAAGAAACCGGTGTGGTCAACACGATCGATCCGCTGGCCGGCTCCTACTTTATCGAATCTCTCACCAATGAAATGGAGGAAAAAGCCTGGGAATATATCGAAAAAATCGACGCCATGGGGGGCATGATCGCCGCCATCGAAAAAGGTTTCCCCCAGATGGAAATCGCGGATGCGGCCTATAAATTCCAAAGGCAGATTGATGCCAAAGAAAAAATCATGGTGGGTGTCAATAAATATATCACCGAGGCGCAGCACGCGGTGCCGCTGGTGGAAATCGATGAAAAAGTGGGCGAAGATCAGATTAAAAGACTTCAGGACGTCCGCCGTAAACGCGACAACCGCGCCGTGAAACAGTCACTTCTCGATATCCGTACGGCATGCAAATCCGGTGCGAATGTTATGCCCTATTGCATTGCGGCGGTAAAAAACCTGGCCACCCAACAGGAAATCTGCGACGTTTATCGCGAAATTTACGGGGAGTATCGGGACCCAGGCCTGTATTAATTTTTAGGGAACGGTTTAAATAACCTAAACACCATGACCTGATAACCTAAAGGTTACACGAGGTCACACGAGGTGGCGCGAGATCACGAGCCCGTTCCCCATGCTTACGGAGATTAAAAATGTCGGAAAGAAAAATTCGAGTGATGGTGGCGAAACCTGGTCTGGACGGTCATGACCGCGGCGCGCGCATACTGGCTCGCTGCTTTCGCGACGCCGGTTTTGAAGTGATTTATACCGGCTGTCATCAAACGCCGGAGCAGGTTGCTGCTGCAGCCATTCAAGAGGATGTGGACCTTGTGGGGTTGAGCTGTCTATCGGGTGCGCACCGCGTTTTATTTCCGCGCGTGGTAGAATTACTGCGGGAAAAGAACGCTTCGGATATCACGGTAATCGGCGGTGGCATTATTCCCGAGCAAGATTTCCCTATGCTCTATGATGCAGGCATTCAAGCGATCTTCACGCCCGGCGCATCCCTGGACTCCATTGTGGAGTGGATTCGCACGAACGTCCAAACCAGAGATTAACGAATACGCCGCAATCAAGAATGATGGAAACCACTAAAAAAATATGTTCTGGAGACGTTCGCTCGGCCTCGCGCCTGATCCGGGATTTGGAAGATAAGCTGCCCGGAGCTCGTCCCCGGATCAAACAACTCTTTCCCTATACAGGCAAATCCTTTATCATTGGCATTACCGGCGCCCCCGGCGCGGGCAAAAGCACGCTCGCCGATGCGCTCATCGGCAAACTGCGCAAACAAAATAAAACTGTGGGCGTTCTGGCCGTTGACCCGAGCAGTCCTTTCTCCGGCGGCGCCCTGCTGGGCGATCGCGTACGAATGCTGCGCCACGCGGAAGACGAGGCCGTCTTCATACGGTCGCTCGCCACGCGCGGCGCATTAGGCGGGCTGGCGCAGGCCGCGGGCGACGCGATACACGTTATGGAAGCCATGGGCAAGGATGTCATCCTTGTGGAAACGGTCGGCATCGGCCAGCAGGAACTCGATATTATTCACCATGCACACAGCATCGTCGTGGTGCTGGTCCCGGGCATGGGCGATGAAATTCAGACCATGAAAGCCGGCATCATGGAAATTGCCGACGTGTTTGTCATCAACAAAGCTGACCGGCCCGGCGCAAAACAACTGCAAACGGAACTGACTTCGCTGCTCAACGCATCGCCTCTTACTGAGGATTCGTGGCGTCCGCCCATTGTAAGCATCGGCAATCTGTATGAACCGGAAGGCTTTGCCGAAAAAACGGCCGAGCTTCTAAAAACCATTTTGGAACATCACACACACCTGATCGTCAGTGGGCAGCTCGCTCTGCGCATGGAGCGCATGGCCCTCATGGAAATCAACGATGCCCTGCACGCCTGTATCCTGGAACCGGTACTCGGTCATCTCATCGCCAGCGGCGAATTAAAAAAAATTACACAGAGAATCAGGAACCGGGAAACGGACCCCTATACCGAAGCAGAGGCCATCGCACGCCGTTTTCTCAAGTCAGGAGATACGCTATGACCCAGGCAGGCAAAAAAAGCGTTGGGACAGTTCAACCGGCAAATCCAAAAAAAATAACAGCTGTTGCCGCTTCGGCAAACCGCGGTCTGGTCATCGTCATTACCGGCAATGGCAAGGGCAAAACGACCTCTGCTTTCGGCCAGGCCCTGC
>CAZOPH010000146.1:0-4179 GCA_964581635.1 uncultured Smithella sp. | reverse complement strand
ATGTTTTTGCCGCCTGCCGTAACGATCAGATCTTTTTTCCGGTCCGTAATGGTCAGGAATCCCTCGTCGTCCATGAAGGCAATGTCTCCCGTATGAAACCAACCCTCGGCGTCTATGGCCGCAGCCGTTGCTTCCGGGTCCTTGTAATAGCCCTGAAAAAGGCCCTGTCCCCGGAGAAATAGTTCACCGTCGGCGGCAAACTTTGCCTCCATCCCGGGAATCAGTTGTCCCACTGTCCCGAATTTGAAACGTTCTGCGCGATTTACTGTCGCCGGCGCCACGGTTTCGGTCAATCCGTAACCTTCCAGAATCAAAAGCCCCGCGGCATTGAAGAATTCCAGCAAATAGATCGGCGTGGGTGCCCCCCCGCACAAAAGATATTTGACCCGTCCGCCGAAGACATTGTGTATTTTCTGAAAAACCAGACGATAAGCAATGGCATGTTTCAGTGCCAGAAAAGTCGGCAGTGATTTTTTTTCCTGACGGTAGGGCGCGGCTTCCCGGCCCACAGCAACCGCCCATTGAAAGATCCGGCGTTTCAGAGGCGATCCTGAATCAAGCATCTGGCGGACCCGGTTGTAAATGCGTTCGAAGATCTGGGGCACGCTGACCTGAACGGTGGGACGAAGTTCCTGAAAATTCTCCACGAGCTTGTCGATACTTTCGGCATAAGCGCCGACAATACCAAGGTGCATCGCTGCATAAACACTCATTCTCTGAAGCATATGGGTCAATGGCAGAAAGGCGATTCCAAAGTCACTTTCTTCGTAAGAGTGCATCTTTGTGGCGTTGATGACCGTATGATAAAGATTGGCGTGGGTGATGATGGCTCCCTTGGGTGGTCCCGTTGTTCCAGAGGTATAGGCAATCGTCGCCGTATCTTCCGGCCGGACGGCCTGCCAGACGGTTTCGAAACGCGTTGGGTCGGCTTGATGAGTGCTTCGCCCCCGGGCGATGAAAGCCTCCAAGGGAATCACACCGGCAGGAAGAGACTTTCGGTTTGTTTCGAAGAGAATTAGCGTTTTTGGTAAACCTGTTTTGGCCTGAACAGCAACAAGTTTATCCAGAAGCGCGTCGTCTTCCACGAAACAGATCTGAAGACCGCTGTGAGAAACAATATGGGTCATTTCCCAGAGACTGGCCGAGGGGTAAAGGCCAACGGTAACTCCGCCGGCAGTCAGAATGGTCAGATCGGCTTCACTCCATTCTCTGCGAGTGCGGCTGGCAATTCCGACCGTATCCCCTTTTTTAAAACCCAGATCAACGAGGCCCATAACGCCGGCCGGAAGCATCTCCAAGGCATGTCGCCAGGTTTTGGTTTCCCAGGTGCCTCCACTTTTTGCCAACGACATCTCTTTATCGCCGAAACGGCGGGCTTGGTGCATGAAGATCCCTACAACTGTCGGGGGATCGTATAAAGGTTTTGTTTCAACCATTGCAAAATATCCTGTTGTTTCTCTATTTCTAACAGGTGGTTTTATATCTTTTTACCCTCCGAGGGTCAATCGACATCTTTGCTCTCCTGTCTGCTCCCTTTTTTCAATAGCTTTTATTTCAGGGATAAGTTACCTTCCACAGCATCAAACAACCGGGAGCACACAGCATTGCAATGGGGCATTGTGTCATTGATTCTTTTTGCGGCGGCGCTTCACGCCGGTTGGAACGTTCTGATTAAAGCCGAGTCGGGTGATTCGTCCAACACGATTCTGATTATCGCGGGAAGCGCGGTCATCGGCGTTGTGTTTCTGCCCTTTGTCCCCCTGCCACTCGCGGCCAGTTGGCCGTATCTTGGCGCTTCCGTTGTCATTCATATGTTTTATTTCGGCATATTGCTCCTGGCTTATAAAAAGGGCGACATGAGCCTGGTTTACCCGCTCATGCGTGGTCTGCCGCCTATGCTGACGGCGCTGGCCGCCGCTGTTCTGCTTTCGGAATCCTTATCGATCAAAGGTTGGACCGGGGTTGCGCTGGTGTCTGCCGGAGCACTGTTACTGACGGCTGATTTTCGGTTGTCGAAAAAATTCCAACCTGCGCCCGTTGCCCTGGCCGTTGTGGAAGCAGCGATTATTGTCCTTTATACACTGGTAGATGCACAAGGAGCACGATTGTCCGGCCATGCCTTCAGCTATACAGGCTGGATGCTCTTTTTTCTGGCTTTGATTTGTCTGGTTGCCATGCCGCTGATAGAAGGCCGTCAGGTATTCCCCAAAATACTCCAGAACTGGAAAAAAAGTCTGATCGGCGGCACCTTTACCTTTACGTCTTACGGCATCGCGCTCTGGGCCATGACGCAGGCTCCCGTAGCACTCGTGGCAGCCCTGCGCGAAACATCCATTTTCTTCGGAACGATCTTATCCATCTTCATTCTGAAAGAACGGATCACCTGGATTCGCGGTTTGTCGATTATCTTGATTATTGCCGGCGCCATTGCTATAAAAATATCGTAAAATCCGTTTACGCTCAGGATTGTATCATGACCGACGATCAAGTTTACCGACAGCTTCAAGTTCAGTTAGACCAGTACCCGATCGGGTATCCCGCAACAAAAAGCGGTGTGGAAATTGACATTCTGAAATATTTTTTTACACCGCTTCAAGCCAAAATTGCTTTGTGCCTGACGCTCCGGTCCATCCCCGTCTCTCCCATTCGCAAAAGGTTGAAAAATAAATTTCATGTTGAATTGTCCCATGATGATCTGGCCGCAATGCTGGATGACATGTTTGTGAAAGGTACCATTCGGCGGTCGGAAAACACAGGATCACCCCGCTACGGAGTTGCCATGCTGGCCATCGGCATGTTTGAATATCAGGTGGATGCCCTTACCCCTGAGTTCGTGGAGATGATGCATCGGTATTTTGACGAAGCCTTCAGCGAGGAGTTTTTCCGCTCGTCTCTACCCCAGTTAAGAACCAGCCCGCATCTAAGAGCAATCGTTCCGGAATATCTTGTCGATACCTATGACAACATGCGGCACTTCATCACCCATACCAAAGAAACGCTCCATGTGGCCAACTGCGTCTGCAAACAGGGCGAGGCCCTAATGGGAATGCCTTGCAAACAAACGAACAACTATGAGGTCTGTCTCCTCATCGGATCAACCGGCTACGCGGCTCGTGGCCGGGCGAGAGAGATTTCAAAAGAGGAATGCTTAAAGATACTAGATCTGGCCGAAGAAAAAGGAATGGTGCTGCAACCGGGGAATTCCAGAAAGCCCAGCTGCATCTGCATCTGCTGCGGATGCTGCTGCGGCGTCTTGACCACCGCAAAAAAGCAGCCCCGGCCTGCCCGATTTTTTGCCACCAATTATTACGCCCGCATCGAAACGTCGTCCTGCACCGGATGCGGCGCCTGCGTCAAACGCTGTCAGATGGACGCGATCGTAGCGGACGGCAAAACCTTCCAGGTGGATATGGATCGATGCATCGGTTGCGGCCTTTGCGTAACCCGGTGCAAACCCACAGCCGCCAGGCTGATCAAAAAAGACAAGGCAACCGTGCCGCCGATGAACACGGAGATATTGTATTTAAGCATCCTGATGGAAAGAGCCGGCAGAAAAAAGATGATCGTCAATATGCTGAAGCTTCTTTTCGGGAAACCCTTATAAATTTTTTACAGCACGAATGAAAATTAAAGTTCTATTTGTGTGCCGAGCTCAACAACCCGATTGGCAGGAATTCCAAAGTAAGAGGTGGGATTCCCCGCATTTCTGGACATGAAGGCGAAAATAGCTTTACGCCACCGCATCATTTTCGATTTTCCCCCCGTGAGGAGCGTTTCCCTGCCCATGTAAAAAGTCGTGGTCATCGGATCGGTAACGAGTCCATAATTGGCAACCATTTTCATGACCTCCGGCACATTTGGTTTCTGCATGAAACCATAGAATGCTTCAACACGGTAAAACCCTTGACCCAAATCATTCAGTTGAATTTGTTTGTCGTCAGGAACCGTTGGACTATCTTTAAATATAACGGAAAGAAGAATCACTTTTTCGTGCAATACGTGGTTGTGTTTTATATGGTGAAGCAGTGTCGGGGGAGTTCCCTCAGGAGATAACGTCATAAAGACGGCAGTTCCTGGCACTCGAGGCATACTACTTTTCGGCAATTCAGAAAGAAAACTGTCTATGGGGAATCTTGCCCCGATTAACTTGCGGTAGAGTTCATTTCGTCCTTTTTTCCA
>CAZOPH010000145.1:0-4196 GCA_964581635.1 uncultured Smithella sp. | reverse complement strand
GGAGGCAAAATAAAGAATACGGACTATTATCTGCTCCAAAGTTTCAAACAGTCCAGCGGACATCGGGATAATGCGGGTGGCGAACTTCAGGATTACTTTGCCCGCATTGGTCATAATATTTCCGAAGCCTGGAGAATATCGATTACAGCCAATGCGACGCATAACTCCGCCGATGATCCCGGCCCAGAAAAACGCCCTCAGGAAAGACAGGGCACTTTTAAAACAGAAGACAATCTATGCATCGTCAACTTGTCGCATACCTATGACATCGCAAAAGGCGATCTGAAGTTTTACTGGAACAACGGCAAAGCAAGTTGGAAGGATCAATATGATCTAACTAATCTTTTTCATTATGACACCATCACGAAATTTGACAATTACGGCATTCGTGCGCGCGAAGTATTCAAGCCCTGGACCGGCGGTGCGCTGACGACGGGAGCCGATTGGGATTGCACATCCGGAACCGTCGCCATCGACCGGGAATTGTCCAGACCGGACAGCTACTTCTCGCGTGATACATTTAGAATACTGTCACCCTACCTGTCGCTCGGTCACGAATTTCAACTGTTTAATCAATGGACCCTAATCCCCTCCGCGGGTGTTCGTTATTACAACCACAGCGATTTCGACGCCCGATGGGCTCCGCAGGCAGGTCTAGTTCTGAAAGATCCTTTGACGGATATTCATCTGTTCTACGGCAGAGGAGTCAATTACCCAGGACTTTATGTAGTCGCCCAATCCAATATGTTCTGGGGCAGCAATGTGCGCTGGAAAGACCTTGACCCCGAAACTGTCGATCATCTGGAAGCAGGCATCAGCCACTTTTTTGGTCAGAAAGTCCGTGCCGATCTGACATGGTTCTATGATAAAGGAAATAATCGCTTAATCATCATCACCAGTCCAGCTCCGCCTCATTACGAAAATATTGCAAACTTTGAAACGCAAGGCCTTGAGGCAACCCTGACAGTCGAACCGGTTAAGAACTTTTCGCTGTTTACGGGTGGCACCTGGATTTACGAACGCTCTCCGGACAATCTGCCTTACGCGCCGGAGTGGACAGCGTCAGCCGGAGGTAATCTGCGCCTTTTCCAACATTTGAAAATAAGCCTCGATACAACCTATCAGGATTCCCAGTATGTCGCCAACAATCGCAACCTGAATTATGGGGGAACCAGCATCGCAAAAATTGACGGCTTCTGGATCTTAAACGGTAAGATTAGTTGGGAATTTAAATGGCCGTCGCCCAAGTTAACCGGCGATATATTTCTGGCCGGAGAAAATCTGACCAATGTCAATTATGCTTATAAAAAAGATTATCCTATGCCCGGTATTAACTGCCTGTTAGGAATTAATATCAAATTTTAAAATGATAAGGTGGATTTAAATGCAAGAGGCTAATATTGATTTAGCACGGGCAAAATTCTTCGATGAATTTTCAGATAGCTGGGATACTAAAGGCCCGTCTCCCGAGCCGCAAGTTGTGCTGACCTTTCTTCGGAAACTGAACATTGATTCAAAGAAAACCGTATTGGATGTAGGAACAGGGACCGGTTTTCTCATCCCGCACATTTTTTCTTTTCATCCGGCCAGGGTGATTGCCATGGATTTATCGGCGGGTATGCTGTCAATATTGCGGGGGAAATATTCTCCCCGATTCGGCGCCAACCTGGAGATTTTGCATGGAGATGTCCATTTGCTGAATCTGCGCGACGCCACGGTGGATATTGCAGTCTGTAACGGTGTTTATCCGCATTTTCACGACAAATCTTTGGCGTTGTGTCAACTGCATCGCGTGTTGAAAAAAGGAGGCATCCTGGCCGTCAACCATTTTGCAGGCAGACAGTTCATCAACAGCATCCATGGGTCATCGTCTCACGACCTGATCCGGCGGGATCTGCTGGACTCGGCGATGATGGTATCCGAAACCATCGCCTCTCATGGATTCCATGTAACAGAATGGCGAGATGACCCCACGGAATATTATCTGATCGCGGAGAAGATATGACACAGGAAGCAGTCGTTGAAATTCACGGTCTTGTTGCCGGGTACGGCCGTCATCAGGTTTTACAGCAACTCGATTTAACAGTATGGCGTGGCGAAGCCCTGGGCATTGCCGGAAATAACGGCGCAGGCAAAACAACGTTACTCAAGCTGATTCTGGGATTGATTACACCACAGGAGGGCCGCATGAGTGTGCTGGGAACAATACTGGACAGCCCCCGCGTGCGACGCTTGATGAGATGTCAAATTGGGTATGTTCCGCAATTGCATCCTCCCGGGAAAATGCCGGTCTCCGTGCATGATGCCGTATTAATGGGGAGGTGGGGCAAAAGTTTTGGTTTATTCAAGCACCCGTCCCTGCAGGATCGTCAAAAAGTAACCGAAATTCTGCAGGAAATCGGTATGTCTTCCCAGGAATGGCGGGAGGTGCATCTCCTCTCCGGTGGAGAACAGCAGAAAGTATCCATTGGCCGTGCGTTGGTTCGTGAAGCGCCGATCCTTCTTCTGGACGAGCCCAGCACATATCTGGATCACGGATCGCAGGCGGAAATTGTCGAGCTGATCAGAACCGTTTGTTTGAAGCATCGTCTCTCTCTGATCATGATCAGTCATGACGCGGAGCATCTGGAAGCAATGAGTGACCGTATCCTTTTATTAAAAAACGGCCGATTGGAAGAACGATAAATGTCCTTATTTGATTTCCTGACCATTCCTCTGTTTCAAAAGGCGTTAATTGGCGCTTTTCTTTCAGGAGCGGGACTTTCTCTGCTGGGCGTGGTCATTCTGAACCTGAACCTGACAACGATCCGTTTTGCTTTAATGCACATCGCTTTGCTGGGGGCGGCCATCGCGATGGTTCTGGGATTTCCACCTCTGGTCGGCGCCATAGTGGGGATCATCATTGCATCTTTACTGCTTGGACCCGCGGGCGATTTTTTAAACATGGATACCGGCGTCAGCGGTGTGCTTTTCATGACCGGATCTTTGGGGCTTGCTTTCCTGATATTTTATAAAGCCGGTGTTCCAGCCATGGACGCCTTTGCTCTTTTTTCCGGCAGCATTCTGGCCTTGACCGCGCTTGAGATCTGGGTGATCGGAGGGCTCGCGGTTTTGATCATTTTTATATTCTTCCTCTTTTACCGCGAGATCCAGATGGTGTTGTTTAATCAAGAACTGGCCGAAAGCTTGGGGGTTCCGGCAAAAGGGATTCGCAATGCGCTCTTGTTGCTGACCGGATTGGCGATCGGCGTCAATATTCGCATGGTCGGTGTTTTGCTGATTGATGCGGCTGTTCTACTACCAGCCTTGGGGGCGCTTTCCATTGCCAAAAGTCTTCGAGGCGCTCTACTGCTTTCCGCTGTTTTCGGAATCGTATCACAGGTGGGAGGTGTCGCTTTTTCGATGGTCTATGATTTCCCGAGTGGAGCCTGCATCACGCTTGCCGCGGTGCTGTTGGTTTGCCTGACTGCGATTTATGGTCATATCGTGAAAATTATAAAGAGATGATTATCCATGAATGTTTTTAAGAAACCCGCCTTCTACAGTTTGTGCATTGTTCTAACAATCTTATGGATTTTGCTGTCAACTAGCCCGGCGAAAGCAGAGGAAAAGATCATCGTCGTTGCTTCAACCAGTTGGACAGGCGCTATCGCAGAGGCTGCCGGTGCCGATGAGGTTCGGATCTTGGCACCATTTGAATTGAAGCATCCCCCCGAATATGACTATAGGCCGTCGGATATTGCACAATTGCGTTCTGCACGTTTACTTGTTTATGGCGGTTATGAACCGTTTGTTAAAAGACTTGCTATTGCAGCCGGATTTCCACAGGGGGATTTGGTTGCCATCATGACCAGTAACGACCCGGACAATCTAAAAAAACAAGCAAGACTCCTGGCTGAAAAAATGGGGACGCAAAAACGGGAAGCAGCCTGGGAGAAAGCCTTGGACAAGATATTGGCTGACATTCAAAAGCAAGCCAAAAAAAATAAAATCAGCCAAAAAAGGGTGTTGGTGCAGAAATATCAGATCCCCTTGGTGAAGTGGCTTGGATTTGATGTCATCGGCGTCTTCAACACGGAGGAGTTAAGCCCGAACAAAGTAATGGAATACGCCATGATGAAACCTGACATGGTCATTGATAATTTTCATAATCCCCAAGGGAAGCCGATTGCCGAAATCGCCAAGTGTGATTATGT
>CAZOPH010000144.1:0-4271 GCA_964581635.1 uncultured Smithella sp. | reverse complement strand
GTCGATGAAAGCGCTAAGCGGCGCGGGGTTAAATGCGCAGGGGCCGCCCGCGATGATCAGGGGGTGATGATTGAGACGATCGCTGGATTGAAGCGGGATTCCTCCCATATCCAGCATGTTGAGCATATTGGTGTAGGACAATTCATACTGCAGCGAAAATCCGATAATGTCGAAATCGGCCATGGTGCTATTGGATTCAAGCGATGTCAGCGGAAGCTGACGCAGGCGCATCTGCTGCTCCCGATCCGGCCAGGGTGCAAAACAGCGTTCGGCAGCTACGTCGGGCAGCGCGTTTAAGACGGCATACAGGATCTGCAATCCCAGATGCGACATGCCCACTTCATACGTATCGGGAAAGGCCAGCAAAAAGCGCACATCGGGCCTGGCTTTGCGGATGGAATTGACTTCCGAGCCGATATAGCGGCTGGGTTTTTCGGCGCCGGCTAACAGCGCATCAAGAATGTCTGGTGTCATTATTTACTTTCCGTATTGGTTTATGCCGCCCGGATTATTCTGTCGTTTCCGGGTAAGGATAAGCCTTGTACTTGAAGGGATTGAGTTTGATGTCCCTGAGTTGCGACAACGCCATTTTTTTTGCGAAATTCGGTGAGGACAAATACGTCATAGAATTTTTCTTAAATGTGTCCAGGAGCTCTGCGCGGACGGATGCTTCATCCGTGTCGTTAACAAAGGATCTCTCCATTTTGTGCTCATAGGTCAATTCATCGCCCAAAGCATTTTTTACTTTTTGATGGTCGTCGGGCGAGGCAAAAAAAGATTCCAGAACCTCGATTTTTACCTGAAAAGTCAATTCGACCTTTATCGTGTCTGCGGCAATACGCCGGGATGAATCCATAATGGTTAGTTTCAGGCCGTTAGGCAGTTGGGTGGTTTCGATTATTTCCATGTGTTTTCTATTTCCTGCTTTTCTGTTTTCTTAAGGCGTGCTTAGCACTTTTATTCTTGACCTGCAATGCTAATCCTTTTATAAGCCTCTCATGTCTTCGCCTTCGGAAATAATGGTCTTGTGCCAGCCGGACGCCGGTAAATCCTGCGGCGCCTGCTGCGGTCTTTACAACTATGCGGATAGCTCGAGCGAAGCGCTGACTCAAAGGCTTCGTGCCCGTACGAAACGATTTCGCGAACTGGTCAAATCGCCGGCTAATATCCAGTCCTATGCTGAAGCGACCTTTGCCGTTGAAGATTTCAGTAAACGATACGAGGTGATTTACTGTTGTGAGTATCTCGGTTTTCTGGACCCCGACGAAAAGACCGTCGGTTGCCTTGTGCACCCCATGCAGAACGACGGTCTCGATATGCGGTCGGTATCATTTTACGGACGGGAGGTCTGCGCCGGGCACCTTTGTCCCAGTCATCATTTTATCCCCCGTTCTCAACAGCTCATCTTGTTGAAAATCATCGATGATTGGTATCTTTACGGTTTGTGCCTGACGGACATCGATCTGGTCGTCACGTATTTTCGTCTGATAGCCGACCGGATCGGACAAGAGCTGAAGCCGGACGTGTTTGACCAACAAGCGATGAAGAATATTGCGCTGGAATACTTCCACTGGAAGACAACGTGGCCTTTCCGCGCAGCGGAGACCAACCGGCTGGGCAAATATTATTTTGACGGATCACAGTACATGATCAGTCACATCGATTATGAAAAATTCGGCAGGGAAATATCACCGCTCAATTCCATATTGCTCAGCCTGTCCTCCGAATTTCATGACGCGGAAGAACTCGCCGCTGCAGAAAATATGATTTGGACCAATATAGAGAGCTTGGTATCGTTGTATTATGAACGGTTTTGATTTTTTATTGACAGGTAGAAGAAAACTTGAGTAATATCCGTCATCCGCTACACGACAAGAAGGAGCATCCCGACATGTCCACGTCATCGAAGGAAATTCTCATCCGCCGGTCTGAAATAACCAGGCGGGTGCAGGAATTGGCCGATGAGATTTCCCGTGACTATGCAGGGGAAGAAATCCTGATGATTGGCGTTCTCAAGGGCGCTTTTATTTTTATGGCAGACCTGGTACGGGCAATGTCCATTTCCTGTCAGACGGATTTTATAAGGGCGGCCAGTTATGGCGCATCGTCTGAAAGTTCAGGCAATATTGTCATTACCAAGGATGTGGAACTGACCATTGAAGGCCGGGATATTCTGATTGTCGAGGATATTATCGATACCGGTTTGACGTTACGGCATATTGTTGATACGCTGAAACTTAGAAATCCGAAATCCATAAAAGTCTGCACTTTTCTGGACAAGCGAGAAAGAAGAAAAGTGCCCTTTGAAGCGGATTATGTCGGTTTTACCATGGATGAGGGTTTTATCGTCGGCTATGGTTTGGATTTCAGCGAACAGTATCGCTTTTTGCCGGATGTTTATGTGATTTCAACCAAGGTTGACCAGGGGAAAGAGGGAGATCAATGATTGTACAATGCAAGCAGTGCCGGACAAAATTCCGTTTTGATGATGCTCAAATGGAAGGTGACGGTTTGTGGATGCGTTGCAGCCGTTGCCAGCATGTTTTCTTTCAGGATAATCCATTAAACGTAAAGGCGTCGGCCGTCTCGCCGGAAGCATCGCCTACTTTTTCAAAAGAAATCCCGCCGGAAAAAACAACCGGTCGATTATCCTTTGAGCCGGCTGTTGCAGCGCGCGGTGAAGCCGCTCCGGATGAAGACTTAACCCACTCCCCTGATGCTGTCATGACTCCCCCCCAAACCGTAGCCGACGAATCGAAGCCGGATTTCAAGCCGGAGAAAATGACAGGGATGCCCCCAACAGATATGGAATTACGACCGGAGTCTGAAAACCATGATGAGATGGACGAATCCCTGGAAGCTTCCGGTGAAATGCCGGCCCCCCCGGCTCGTAAGAAAAGAAGCCGGCTGTGGATGTTTACGCTTTGGACAATTTTGGTCATTATTGTGATACCGGCCATCGTATATTTTGTCGTTTTCCCACAGCGGGGTGAACGTTTAATACAGATTGCCCAAAAGTACATTGGAGTTTCACAACAGGCAGAGGGTCAGGCTGTGAAAGGACAAGTCAAAATTCAGGATATCCGGCAGCGGGTGATAAATAATTACATTCTGGGTAATATCCGAATTATAGAAGGAACTGCGGTCAATCAGGCGGATTTTTCCGTTGCTCGTGTAATGGTTAAAGCGCAGATCCTGGATGCTTATGCGGTTGTGCTGGGTGAGCGGGAGAGTTTTGCGGGTAATGTTCTGACGGATGAAGAGCTTACCAACATGTCCGAAGAAGAAATCTTAAAAAGACTATCCTTGGCGGAAGGCCGCGACAATTTAAATGAACGGGTGATCCCCAACGGGAGTATCCCTTTTATGATTGTTTTCACGCGGGATCCGCCGGGCGGCATCAAAACAACGGTCATCATCTCCGGCGCTGAGCGTCTGCTTTAGCTCATAGCTCGCAGGGCACCCGACTGTTCCCTGCCCGGCGATTTGATTTAGAACCGGAAAAAATAAAGGTAAAATGTTTTGAGATACGAAGGAAATATTTTCCGGCCCTTCAGTGAGGCGAATAGCTACCTGCTTCAGTGCACCATCGGTTGTTCTCATAATCAGTGTACATTTTGCGGTATGTATAAGGACGTAAAGTATCGCGTGCGAGGGACCGCCGATATTTTGGAAGATATTCGCATGTCCAAAGATTACTACGGCGACCTGGAAAAAGTATTCCTGTGCGACGGCGATGCGATCGCCATCGAGACGGACACTCTGCGGACAATCATTGATACGCTTTATTCAACTTTTCCTTCCTTGCGTCATGTCGGCAGCTATGTGGGGCCGCAAAGTACCTTATCGAAATCGCCTGCGGAATTGCGAACGCTGAGGAAAGCCGGTCTCACCAAAGCTTATATCGGTGTGGAGACAGGCGATGATGCATTGCTGAAGAAAGTCAAAAAAGGCGTAGGGTATGATGAGATGCTTCAGGCCGGCCAGCGGCTGGTGGAAGCCGATATTAATTTATCCGCCATGGTTCTGCTCGGACTGGCCGGCCCGGGTGAGGCCTCTGTTCGTCATGCGCTGGCTACGGCCAGAATCTGTAATGAGATGAAACCCCAGTATCTGGCCGCCCTGACCGTTACCCCTGTGCCGGGAACGGTTCTCTATCGTCAGGTGCAGAAAGGCGAATTTCAGTTGCTGGATCCTTTTGAGACTTTGGCCGAGATGAAGCAGATTTTCGAAAATATAACCATGGACCATCTGAAATTTGTCGGCACGCA
>CAZOPH010000143.1:0-4271 GCA_964581635.1 uncultured Smithella sp. | reverse complement strand
GTAACCGCATCGTACTGCATCAAAGAAAAAAACATGAAAGAAAGCGGAGTCGAAGGAAGCGTCATGGTATATACTGTTCCCATTGTAAAATCTCCGCTGTCACAAAGAAGAACGTGGTTCACACCTCTGCTCCTCTTAACCTCGGAAATATAACCAGCAAGACGCGCATATCCGCCACGAACAGTATCATTACCGGTAACAAGGGGAGAATATGATGCTGCAGAACCATATCCGCCGGCATGGTCGTGAACATCGGAGGTCTGAAGAATAGTTAGCGAGACAGTACTATTATCATGATCATCAGAATCACTACTACTGCAACCCATCATTGTCATTGAAAGGGTCAGAGCAAGCATTGCTACAATGGCAAGTAAAACTCTAAATTTTTTCATGAGATCTCCTCCTTTTTTTCAATATAATATTTCTTTCGATACAGACTGTCTAAGTTAGACAAATCAATTCTTTACCTGTCCATAAGCAAAGAACCTATCCATATCGTTAAGGGCTCTGTCTTTCTGTCTTTGCCTTTCCGGTTTGCGTTTATTAAAACTTAAAACAAAAAACTCTCGGGGAAACAATAATCCCTTGGATGATTAATATTGGCAAATTCTGATGAATCATTTTCACGTTGGCCCCCAGAAGGTTGAGGGTTAGGTTGATGAGTTTACTGAGACAATAAGACGATCTATGGTTTATAAATGCTCTTATTGAAATGGAAAGTCAAGGTCAAAATTCACTCAGGAATAGCCTCGTGATCTACCTCCGGATACTAGGTCTTTATTTAGCGTGAAGCATAGTATCCAAATAGGCAAAGAAGAATAAATACAGCTAGAACAATGAAAAGTATGATGCCAAGTTTCTTAGTGTCTTTCATATTTTACCTTCTCCTGGCTATTTACAGACTTCTTTTCGTAAAGAGTCAAAAAGTTGATGATGAGGTATCTTCACCCCCTTTAGTTTATCAACATGATGGGAATTCAATTTTTTATCATCCGCATCCAAGAAGAAAACAAATATGTTCATAATCTTCACTAGCATGCAGTCCCATTTACAGCTCACTACCAAACCGCAAATCAAAGGGACCTTGATGAAAGTTTGTTCACGCAATTCCTCGCCAGTTCGTTTAAAACCGGCAGGGTTCCCGTGTTGGATGTGGCAGTCACTAAATTCTTGATGCCGTTGGCAGTATGTTTAAGAAAATCCGGTTTGTTCTTTTTGAGTCCGAGAAAACCATAAGCGCCCAGTGCTTGCATGAGTCTTTGGGCGGCCCCTTCCCAGAAATAATCAGTGAATAAATCAAGGCTGTAATTCGGCTGCATAATCCGGTAATAAAAAGAAAACAATTCGTGTCTTTCATCCGGGTTAAACGTCACGTAGGGATCGCAGATCAGCGATCCCAAATCGTAAAACAGGTTACCGGGCCTCATGCCTTGGAAATCAATGAAAACAGGCCGGTCATTCTTAATCATAATATTCTGGGATTGAAAATCCCGATGGATCAAACACGGTGAAATTTTTTCCAGACGGCTGATCAGCGCGTCCGATTCTTCTGCCCAGGCGTGCATCAGCGATTCGGACAACGTGAGTTGGCAAACCGCCTCGACAAAGTTTTCCCGGAAATAATTATGCTCCCATAAATAAAGAGATCTGTCATAACCTTGGGTTAGTTTTAAACCAGTCGGTAATTCGGCTAATGGGATGCGATGCAGTCGGTGGATTTCCGAAAGCGCCGTCAAGTAATGGCGCCGCCGTTTGTGCCAGGGAAGGGTGCGTAGCGAATATAAATCAATTTCACCCAGGTCTTCGAGTAATAAAAAACGCTGCCGGTGGTCATAAGCAATAATCCGGGGGGCCGGCATGCCGATTTCGGTCATGAAGCGGTTGATTTCCGCCCAGTAGGCGTTTTCCTCAACATCGGTTCCGTATTCCATGAAGATGAAGGTATTGCCTTCCGGCAGGCGCACACGGTAAAAGCTGCGGTCGGAGCCACCCTTCTTGATGGGATCATACTGAAAATCCACCACACTCAGATGATCGTTTAAGAATTTTCGTATTTCTTTATTCATAAGGATTGCTCGCGCAATTTATTGTATTCTTCAATCGTTCCGAGATCGTACCAGAAACCTTCATCAATGACGATGCCGCCCACCGAGTGGGGATTTCGTTGGATATTTTCAACCAGCGGCAAAACAATCGATTCTATCTTTCCCGCGGTGAGTTGCTGCAAGAAATTTTTTTCCACAACATAAATGCCGGCGAAAAGACAGCGCTGAACACCGGGGTTATGCAAACGGTCTCTCATATCGCAGATAAAACCATGGGAGTCAATGTTGACGTTGAGAAGCGGCCCGTGGCTGCGAAGCGCGAGTGTGACTTGCGTTTGGAGTTCAAAATGCCTTTCAATCAGTGGTGCAATCGGAAGGTTGGTGATGATGTCGCCGTTATAAACGAGAATACGTTCGTCTTGCGCGATTAAATCCTCGATATTTTTGATGCCGCCCGCCGTATCCAGAAGAAGCGGCTCATGGCGGAATGTGATCGGGATACCCTGCCAGTTGTTGTCTGGGAAGACCTCGGCGTATTTTTCAGGGCAATGATGTGTATTGATGATAAATTTTTGAATGCCAATGGCCTGTAGATGCTCCATCGCATAAGTAATCATCGGCCTGCCGCCGATCGGTAACAGCGGTTTAGGTGTATTTTCGGTGAGTGGCCTCAGCCTGGTACCAAGCCCTGCACCCAATATGAAGGCGGTTTTAATTATTTTGGATGACACGTTAATGTTGTTTCCTCAGCGCCTGAAAGAATCTTTTAATTGTTTTTCCGCTTCCTTTTTAAGGTCAGAAGCCACAGGATATCTTCTACAACCTTATTGCTGTCGATGGTAAGAAGCAACCATTTTCCGTCATTGTATGTTACGGCCCTGTCGTATGCCTTCCGGGTGTGTGGTGACAGGAAGTCTTTGTTGGCCTTGTCATTCTTCTGTGAAGCAAGGTGGAACTGCGTCGTTTGTTCCACCTTGTACCTTTTGACTTGAGCCTTTAGCCTCACGTTTTCTTACCATACTCCGGATCAATCTTCACCAGTGCCGTGACGATGAAACCAGGAATTGTCGTGAATAAAATCCAGTAGTAAAAATTGATGTAGCCCAGCTTTTCCTGAATCCAGCCGCTCGACATGGCGGGCAGCATCATGCCCAGCGCCATAATGCCTGTACCGATGGCATAAAAGACAGTTTTGTATTCCCCTTGCGAGACCATGATCATATACATCGTGTAAGCGGTAAAGCCGAAACCGTAGCCGAATTGCTCCGCGGCCACGGCAGAACCGATCAGCCAGATACTTTCGGGCTGCGCATGCGACAGATAGACAAAAATCAAATCAGGCACATGCATGACAATCACCATCGGCCACAGCCAGAATTTCAAACCGTTGCGATAGATGACATAACCACCCAGAAGCCCGCCCAGCATCAGCGCAACAACACCCACGGTGCCATAGATCCAGCCGACATCGGCAGTCGTTAGCCCCAGGCCGCCTGCTGCGCGAGAATCGAGCAAAAAGGGTGCAACCATCTTTACCAGTTGCGCTTCGGCAAACCGATAAAACAAAAAGAAACCAATAATGACGAGAATATCCTTACGCCGGAAAAACAGTGTGATGATGCGGAAGT
Source organism: uncultured Smithella sp. (assembly GCA_964581635.1). Taxonomy (GTDB): domain Bacteria; phylum Desulfobacterota; class Syntrophia; order Syntrophales; family Smithellaceae; genus UBA8904. Next base: position 598 of record CAZOPH010000143.1, on the reverse strand, counting down.
ACTCGGTAACAACGCTCCTGCCTTTGTCCAGTGGCGCGCTGTGATCAGCGAGAGGTTTGGGCAGAACAAAAAAATGATAAATGCAGAGAGCCAGAAAAACGGCGGCGACGACCACAAACGTCATCGACCAGGCGGAAGCGACTGGATAGCCGTATTTTTGCAGGGTGCCGGCCAGAATAACCAGTCCGCCTTTGGATGCGATGGTAGCCACGCGATAAAAAACCGTGCGCACACCGACAAAGGCGGCCTGCTGCGGGGTATCCAGTCCCAGCATATAAAAGCCATCGGCGGCAATGTCATGGGTGGCAGAAGAAAAAGCCATAATCCAGAACATGGCCAGAGTATATCTTACAAAATCTGTTGTGGGCAAAGTCAGCGCGACGCAGGCAAAAGATCCGCCGATGGCCAGTTGCATGAGGACGATCCAGAAACGTTTGGTATAGAACAAATCGACAAAGGGGCTCCACAGCGGTTTGATGACCCAGGGCAGATACAGCCAGCCCGTGTAAAGAGCGATGTCGGTGTTGGAAAGTCCCAGGTTTTTGTAAAGCACCACGCTGACGGTCATGACGATCATGTAGGGAATGCCTTCCGCTAT
>CAZOPH010000142.1:0-4357 GCA_964581635.1 uncultured Smithella sp. | reverse complement strand
ATATTACGGAGGGTGAATTACAGATCGGGGACAGTATTAAATTTTCCGGTCATACAACGGAATTTACTGATGTGATTCAGTCCATGGAAGTGGATAACAAACCGGTGCAAAAGGCGGTTGCGGGTGAATCCATTGGTCTGAAGGTTTCCGATCGTGTTCGCCCCGGTGATGAAGTATTCAAAGTCATTCCTGTTTAATCTTCAGTGGATATTTTTAACAATCGGCATATTCGAATGCTGTTAGACGTATTTCTGTGCCGAATCAAACCGGCCGCTGCGTCATTGTGAAAATCCTAATCGTCGATGATGATTAAGGATACTGTAATTTTTCCATTCTAGCCCCCAGATAATAATATACGTGAAGTCAGGCGTTCCGTCTCTGCGCGGTCGTGGTCAAAATTATTTTATTTGTCATGGCATCGTCATCACCCTGTCATCATGCACCAGTATATTGCCAAAACTCAATGAAAGAGAATGAGCTGATAAAAGGCTGATCTCTTTAAAAACATTTTAGGAGGAGAAAAATGAAGAGATTTTGGGTTGTTTTGTTAGTGTTGGGGCTGATCGCAGCCTTCAGCACAACGGTTTTCGCTGTGGATTTGAAGTTCAGCGGCGAATATTATACGGTAGGCATGTATCTGGATAAGACATCTTTAAGGGAAGGCGCGGTCGATGAAGGTTCCTCCACTGCATTTTATTACCAGAGATTAAGAGTTCGAACGGACTTTGCCGTAGCTCCCGGATTGACCCTGATTACACGTTTTGATGCGATGGAAAGGGCCTGGGGAGCAAGCAGAAGTGAAGTCGGCAAAGGTACCACACCGGCCACTGACTCGGCAGGCACTGTAGCAGAAAATGAAAACATTTCCTGGGATTGGGCTTACGTTGAATATAAATCACCCGTCGGTGTGTTCAGCGTCGGCTATATGAATGATGGTTCCACCGGCACAATCTTTGGTAACAGTTACAGCCCCAAGCCGAGGATCAAGTATTCATATACGATCTCTCCGGTGACGATCAATTTGGCCTATACTAAAGAAAAAGAGAAAAGTACACTCAGTGGTGTTGCAGGCTATGCTGATGCTGACAATGACAAATATGGTATTGAAGGTGTTTTTAACTGGAAAAACGGTAAAGCGGGCTTAAACGTCAACTATTACAATTATGGAGAAAAACGCCCTGCGACAGATTATTACAAAAGAACCTATTTTCTGTTAACGCCTTATGTCATGGCCAAAATCGGACCGGTGGCCCTGCAGGCGGAATTGAATTACCTGACGGGTGATCAGAAGTATGAATCACCTTCAACTAAGCATGATGTAGATCTTCAAGGTATTTCCGGCTGGGTTGACGCAACAGCTGATTTCAAAATGTTTTATGTCGGGGGCAGTATTGCCTATGTTTCCGGTGATGATAATGGAACAGCCGATAAAAATGAAGGCTTTTCTGTCACCGGCGGACGCGACTGGAATCCCTGCCTGATCATGTGGAACTACGAACGAACCAACTGGGCTGGCGCTCTAACCGGTTATGATGCGACAGCTCAGGATACCAATATGACCAACGGCTGGCTCCTGCAGATACGAGGCGGCATTCGGCCGGTGGACAAGCTGGACATCATGGCTTCTATTACCTATGCCAACGCAGACAAACCTAATACTGTCCTAGACAGGGATTATGGCTATGAAGCGGATCTGGCCGCTACATACAAAATTACCAATAACCTGTCTTATATGCTGGGGATGGGCTATCTGTTCACGGGTGACTACTACAAAGGCACTGGTTCCGCCAACAGCATTGATGATGATTTCCTGGTCATCAATAAACTGACTTTAACGTTCTAACTTGATGAACTGAGATCGAAAGTTTGGAAATCGAGAAAAAGCCGGACAGGGTAATAATACCTGCCCGGCCTTATTTATTCCCTGTTGCCTTCCGTCTCGTTATGAAATGACGACATGAAGTGATTCATATTGTGATGTTGCCACTCCTTTTGGGGATTGTTTTTAAATGGTAAAAAATGATATTAGACGACTATGATGAAAATCCTAATCGTAGATGACGAAAAAGATATTGCAGACCTCATTGCTTATAATCTGGAAAGGGAAGGGTTCCGCACCATGAAAGTATCGGATGGAGGTGATGCCCTTACTGCCGTCAAATCGATGGTTCCCGATCTGATTATTCTGGATTTGATGCTTCCCGGAATTAACGGTCTTGATCTGTGCAGGATGATTCGTGACAATCCTGCGACCGCTCCTGTGCCGATCATCATGCTCACGGCCAAGGCCGACGTAGTTGATAAAATCATCGGTCTGGAAATCGGGGCGGATGATTATGTCACAAAGCCCTTCAGCGTTAAAGAACTTGTTGCACGCGTCAGAACTATTCTGAGGCGCGTTGGGGAGGGTAAGAAACCTTCCTCAAGGGAACGCTTTGAATTTGAGGGTCTTTCCATCGATTACGGATCCTGTTCCGTACAGGTGGACGGCAAATCGGTGACTTTAAGTCCTACAGAGCTCAAACTGCTTTTCTTTCTGTCTCGCAACCCCGGCCGTGTTTATTCGAGAGATCAGATCCTAAATCATGTCTGGGGTGGCAACACATTCATCACCGATCGTACCGTTGATGTTCATATCCGCCGGCTGCGCGGCCAGATCGAGCAAGACATGGAAAATCCCCGTTTCGTTCTAACTGTCCGAGGATTCGGATATAAATTTAATAACATACAATAGAAATCCGCGATTTTTCAACCCTCTCTATTTGCCCAGGATTGTTTTGACAAGTTCATCAATGTGTCATCATATTGTAACATATAGGCTGTATATTGTTTCAAAATTAAAATTGAGGAGGATTATATGTTCAATATTGTGAGGAAAGCAACTTTCGGGTTTTTGATGCTGTGTTTTGTGACAGGCGTATCCTTTGCCGCCGATTCCATTGTCATCAAGGGTTCCACAACCGTTTTGCCGGTGGCGCAAGGGACTTTGGAAGCTTTCATGAAAGTTAATCCCGGTGTGCAGATGTCTCTTTCCGGTGGAGGTTCCGGCGAAGGCATCAAGGCGCTGATCGACAAGACCACCGAAATCGCTACGTCATCTCGCGAAATCAAAGACAAGGAAATCGAGCTGGCCAAGTCCAAGGGCATCAACCCAGTGGCGCACGTGGTGGCCTACGACGCGATCATTCCTGTCGTCCATCCGAAAAACAAGGTAAAAAATCTGACGATTGACCAGTTAAGCCAGATTTATCAGGGCACCATCGCCAACTGGAAAGAAGTTGGCGGCGATGATTTGAAAATTGTAGTGATCTCACGCGATTCTTCTTCCGGTACTTTTGAATCATGGGATCATTTCGTGATGAAGAAAGCCAAAGTCATGCCGAAAGCGCAGATGCTGGCCTCAAACGGCGCGCTGGTGACCGCGGTGTCTAAAAACAAGTACGCGATTGCCTATCTAGGCATCGGATATGTCAATAAAAGTGTGAAACCCTTGCAGGTTAATGGTATTACCGCAAGTATTCAGACGGCCATGTCCAAAGAATACCCCTTCTCCCGCGAACTGTATATGTACACCAACGGTGAACCGCAGGGGGCCGTTGCGAAATACATTGCCTTTGTGAAATCGGCTGAAGGACAGAAGATCGTTGCCAAAGAAGGATTTGTTCCATTAGTGGAAACAAAGAAGACAGGCAAGAAAAAATAATTCCTACCGGGATTTGGATGTTTCGCTGCGGCGGAAAATAGATAAATCCCCGCAGCGAGATTTATCTATAAGACGCCGAAAAAACGAACGGTTGTGATTGAGGGAACATGAATCGTCAAACAAAAGAAATCATTATTAAATATATTTTTCTGCTTTTTGCTCTGGTATCCGTTATTGTTCTGGCGCTGATTGTATTTTCCCTTTTCCGAGAGGGTCTGCCGCTATTCGGGCACGTATCGATCAAGGATTTCATTTTCGGGATGGAATGGTATCCCACGTACGATCCCCCGTCTTTCGGGATTTTCCCGTTGATTGTTGGTTCGCTCATTGTCACGCTCATCGCTACACTGATTGCCGTGCCGCTTGGCGTGCTGGCGGCGATTTACATTTCGGAGATTGCTCCGCAGCGAATCAAGGAAATCCTTAAGTCCATCATTGAACTTCTGGCCGGTCTGCCGTCGGTTGTTCTGGGGTTTTTCGGTATGGTGATTGTGGCGCCGTGGCTGCAGGATACCTTTGATCTTCCTACGGGTCTGAACATCATCAACGCCTCTGTCATTTTGGCGATTATGGCGATTCCGACCATTTCCAGCATCTCGGAAGACGCGCTGTATGCCGTTCCCCGTGAATTCAAGGAAGCCTCTTACGCGCTGG
>CAZOPH010000141.1:0-4414 GCA_964581635.1 uncultured Smithella sp. | reverse complement strand
CGCTATGTTCTCGAAGATATGCTGCAGATGGGATCCGTGATCGGCGGAGAGGAAGCAGGGCACATGATATTCCTGGACCATCACACCACCGGCGATGGCATCATCGCGGCCATGCAACTGGTTGCCGCAATGGTGAAGGAAGGCAAACCGCTTTCCGAACTTTCGCATATGATGGATATTTTTCCGCAGAAACTGATCAATGTTGATGTAAAGAGCAAGCCGGACATTGACAAAGTTCCTAAGTTGATGGCGGCAATCTCGCAAATTGAAAAGGAACTTGGTGAAGAAGGACGTGTTCTGGTCCGCTATTCCGGAACTCAAAACATGTGCCGTGTCATGGTGGAAGGACCATCCAATGCAGTGACAGAAAAATATTGCAAACAACTCGCTGATATCGTGAAGGACGAACTGGGATAGCTTGAGAGAGAGAACAACTCATGGGAACAACTATTTTTGTTACACGAGACTTTACCTCAATGAGTGAGGTCGCGGCAGACCTTGTCATCAAAAAAACGATTGAAATCCTCAAAGGAAAAAATGAGGCTGTTTTAGGGCTGGCCACTGGGAATTCACCCACAGGACTCTATAAACACTTCGCCAAGGCGGCTAACGAAGGTCGCTTTGATTCCGGACGTATCCGCAGTTTCAATCTCGACGAGTATGTCGGCTTACCGGGTGATAATGTTCAACAGCGGGTCCTGCATCAGGAGAGCTACGTTTATTTCATGATTCAGGAACTTTTCAGTCATCTCAATAAAAAATTCCTTGAAACACGAGTACCCTATGGTTCACTGATTGAACAGAAAATGTTGATCAAGGAATTGAAGGAAAACAAAAACGATTGGAAATTTCAAGGCACGGACGCTGGAAAATCCATTGTCATTAAAGCTAAACCAGCATCCGCTTATCTGGCCTGGATTCGGAAAGAAATTCTGGACGGTTACGCCCGAAAAATCAAAGAAGCCGGCGGAATCGACCTACAGATTATCGGTGTGGGCGGCCGTGGTCACGTGGCTTTTCACGAATCGGGCGTTCCTTTTAAAGGAAGCTCCGTGATGCTGGTCAAACTTGACGACAACACCATCTCCAATGCTGTCAATGACGGACACTTTCGTATCAAGGCGGATTCGCCGCAATATGCCATAAGCATGGGCGCTGAATTGGTTTATAAGGCCAAAACCGTCGTCCTTCTGGCCAACGGTGCACGTAAGACTGAATCCGTTACCCGATCGCTGCTGGGAGATATTACCCCCGAAATTCCCATTTCGTATGGCCAGCAATACGCTGAACATGGTGGCGAGTTGATTTATGTCCTAGACTGCGTTGCGGCTGAAGGTCTTCTGGCAAACCCAAAGGAGCTCAAGAACCGGGGCATCGTTTTGAAGAGGATGGTTTAAGCGTCGCTTCGGGTGCCATCATAAAACTGGCGCGGGAACTCGCTGGAACTCTACGTGAAGAGGACCAAATTCATTTTTGTAACGGGCGGCGTTTATTATCTTTGGGGAAGGAACTGGCGGTAGCTTCCATCACAGCCATTCTGGAGTCTCGCGGTCTTAATGTAACCAACCAGAAACTGGATCCGTATATTAATGTCGATCCTGGGCTGCCAGTTCCTCCAGAATTTAAATCCCGATCCACGAAACCCCATCCGCTCTTTATTCAATTCATCCAAGCAGCGTTGAATCAGCCCGGGAAATAGCGGATGATTTACAACATCATTGTTCTATGGCGTATTAAAAGGAATCGTAATTTTATAGACGCCACTGGACAGAACGGTCTGTACCGGATAGAGGGCTTTTTCGTAAACTTTCAACATAGCCCTGTTGTTTTCCAGAACGTCGGCCTTTAATCCGGCAATGCCTTCTTCCCGGGCCGCCCTTATTAAAAGATTGAAAAGATAGGTCGAAATGCCCATGCCCTGATATTGTTCATCCACAATGAAGGCAGTATCGGCAAAAGATTCTCCCTGTGTCTTGACATAACGGGCCTCGCCGATGATTTTCTCCACGCCGGAATCATCAATAATGGCCACGATGGACATCGTATAACGGTAATCCACATTGACGTATTCCTGCATCTTTCTGTGTGGCATGGTCTTAATCGGACTGAAATACCGGTAATAAACCGCCTGATCGGAAAACCGGTAAAAGAGACGCCGCATTTCTTCTTCATCAGACGGTTTGATCGCCCGGAAGCGAATAGTCAGAGAGTCTTTGAAGCGGTGAGAACAAGCGATTTTATCCGGATAAAGATGGCCGGACTCCGCAAAATATATTTGATCGGCATAAATCATTTTCGCCTCTTTAGCCTGCCTGACCAAATCTGCACGGTCGTCGGGGTGCGCAATTTCAATAAGCGCCTGCGCTCGTTCACGCAAGGTTTTGCCCATTAAATAAGCCACGCCGTACTCCGTAACAACAACATCCATGGATTCCCGATTAGTAAACTGGAAAGGATATTTATCCAAAGAAAGAAGAATATTGGGTTTTCCCTTACGGTTGCGACTAGGTAAGGCAAAAATGTTCCGGCCATTTTTGGAAAGCGCCGCCCCCCAGAAGAGTTCCTGAACGTTGCCGGGTCCGGCGGTCACATTGCCCTTACCACTGTGCAACGCGATATCACCGGTTAAATCGACTTTCCGCGCCGGGAAAATGGCCACCATGTTGTCATTGAGGCTGATCGTTCGGGGATCCATCACGATATCCTGCGGCTGGAATTCCACCAGCGCATTGACATCCAACCACGACAATAGTTCCTTGGTGCCGATGACATAGGACGCACAGGACTTGCCGCGAAAGACGCCTTTATAGCGGTTAGTTACGGCACCGCTTTTGACCAGCTCCATCAGGGCGTCGGTAAAGAAAGGAGAATGCACGCCCAGATTTTTTTTTGTGGACAGGGTCTTGGCCAACGCTTCATAAAGTGGTCCGATGCCATAGGAAATACAGTTACCATCCTGGATGACCGAAGCGACATTTCCGGCGATTTTTAGATAAACCTCCTGCAACGGCCAGCGTTGTACATAATACGGAGGCTCCGTCGCCTCAACCAGATAGTGGAAATCATCCATATTCACCATCGTGTCGCCCATCGTCCGGGGAATCTGGGTATTGATTTCACCGACAACGATTTTAGCCATTTCCATGGCCTGTCTTTCCACAGATGCGCCCACCAGATGCGCATAACCATTTTCGTCAGGGGGCGTCACCTGAATAAAAGCTACATCAATATTGATAACACCTGTTTTAAACAGCCAGGCAACCCGAGAAAAACGGCTGGGAATCAGGTCAACCCTTCCCTGACTGATGGCCTCTGAGGCAATCCATCCGGAAAAAAAAGTCTTCAAACGGAATTTTCGCGCGTAACGTTCATCAATAGCCACCGCATCACCAAGGCTGACCAGTTGGATCAATTCTAAATCCTGCAGGTTGTATTGATTAGATTCCATCAAGTGTTTGACCAGCGTGCGGGGTTCGGCCATTCCAGTGCCCAGAAAAATACTCATACCGGGATCAATTTTCGCCAACACATCTGCGGGAGATACTATTTTTTGCTTCCACATATTCGCACACTCAATCAAACATTTCTTTGTCCCGCCTATACCAGTAATCGGGAATAATCCGATACATCAACCGGGAAAAAGGTCCAATGTATTCATTTTTTCTTTTATCAAATTGGCAGGCATGAATGATCATATCTCTAATCGCGTCTTTGTTGCCACCCTTATTAAAAATATTATAGGCGCAGGAAAAAAGCGGGCTGTACATGTTTTTCTTGTCCAGATATTTATAAACATTTCGAATCGTATTGGGACCTTCCGGCGTGCCGTCGATTTTGCCCAATACTTTTAAATTGGTTTCAATGGGATTGCCGTTGTATAACTCGTAGAAATATTTCCCGTAGCGGTAATTCTTGCTGGCCAGGGAAGAAACGGTGACATACATATCGCCGACGCCGGCCTGAGAGTGAAACGCTTGAAAACTACCGCCCAGCAGGCGGGTCAGCGAACGCATTTCCACACCGGAGCGTGCAAAAATGGTGCCGGGTATTGAATCGCCTAAATCCAGTGAATCCGTTAAACCCTTAATATTAGCAACGATATTTTTTAACGCCCCGCAGGCCTCCACACCGATCTTGTCAAAATTATAATAGGCATTGAGCTCCTTGCGGTTAAACATCAGCAAGTGATCCCGGATAATGTTGGTGGTGCGTCGATTCCCTGCCACGGCCAGACAAACCGGTTTACCCAACGCGATATCTACGTCAAAAAACGGGCCGCCGATGCATGCGACCTGATACTTATGTTCCAGATGATGCAAATGATTATGAATTAATTGCGACGGCGTGATCAATTCAGTCGATATTTCATCGGAAATCAAACCTTTGATGGGTGAAATCAGGCAGGTGTCACCCG
>CAZOPH010000140.1:0-4492 GCA_964581635.1 uncultured Smithella sp. | reverse complement strand
CACACAGAGTCATATTAAGTCTTGTCTTGACAACCATAACACCTACGAGTCAATAATTTTCAATTCGCAGTGGAAGTGAAGATTACCATTTGAAAGTCTGTATTAAATTTATGGAACCGAAACACCTGTTCACTCCACCGGATCAGAGGTTTTATCGGATGCACATTCTTACATCATGTTCATCATAATGAGGAAAATGAGGGAGGCGGCCCAAAGATAAAATGTTAAAATAGAGCGCTGCACAGCCTCACCGGCACAAACATATTTTTCATTTACCACATTGGCGATGTCATTGATGCGGTAGGTCAGATCTTCAACGATGTCCTGATAACTCATTTTATCAAATTGCGTCTTGTAGCTACACGCCTTCTCACCAATGTTATCCCCATTGAGCTTAATGATGTCGGCAAAATAGATCAGTCCCGGCCTACGGGGCGGCTCATTCTCCTTCTGCTTAATCCTCGGAGATAGCACCATGGCCGACTTGTAGGCCGAACGGATAAAGGCAATGAAGAAGGCCATCACCAGCAGGAAAGATATAACCCAGATAACCAACTTCACCGGCCGTGCTGGAAACGAAATGATGAGCTTGGTCAGATTGGGGCCATAGGAAATGGCCCAGAAGCTGTGGATGGCGAGAATGATGCCTGCTTTCGTATCTGCATTAACCGTAAGTCCGGCCATCCGGTCGTAGACCTTGCTCAGGAAATCAACCCTGTCTTTGACCGAGATTGTTTCCTGATCCGACTTGTCGACCATGTCCATGAAAAGTTCCTCCTAAGTAAGGCCTGCCAGTTCCTGCTCAGTTCGTGTTACCCATCCATCGGCCCCGCATTCTTGGAAGATGTCGATGGCCTTGGTCAGTTGCTCCTTTGCCCCTTGAATGTCTTCCTTCTTCTTGAACCAGTCGGCATAGAGGGCATAATCTTTTCCAAGTGTAAACATCATTCGGTTTCTCTGATCGGCTTCAATAGCATTCCGAATCCAATTTTCTGCATCGGCTATGTGTTGATCATCAATGTTGAGTAAAATCTCGCCAATATATCTCTGAACCCATCCTTCAAGCATTGTTAACTTATTATTTCTCGCCTGAACATATAAGGACTCCAAATCGAAACCCTTCTCTTTATTCAATACCGCTGACCTTGCAAAGCCGACTTTACAGATACCAACCCAGGAAGGAAATAATTTAATCTTCTCTAAAAATCGAAATCCTTTCTCGTAATATTCTTTAGATTTAGAAAAATTTCCCATCTCAAAATAAGTTTCTCCAAGGTGGAATTGTGCGCATATAATCCAATAAAGGAGGTTGATTTTTTCACTTAATTCAAGCCCCCTAAGCAATATTTTTTCCGCCTCATTCAATAGTCCTTTTCCAAGGCACGAAACTCCGTGAATTACGTAAGAAATAGCTTCGGAATAAATATCCCCGCTTTCTTCGGCTATGCGGATAGTCTCGCATGTAGTTTGAAACTGTAGATTTATTTTTCCTGGAACGTAATAAGAAAAATAGGCCAGACTGCTCTTAGTGAGGATGTTTCCCCACAGACTATTTGCCGCCAGACTCATATCAACAGCCATTTGCAGATATTTTGCTGATCTCTCATGTTCACAGGTAACGCCACAAGATACTCCAATCCAATACCTGACAAACCATAATGAAATAGCTTTGTCTCTTATTTCCTCTGATATTTTCAATGCCTTCTCAAAATATTCAAATCCCCTTGGGCAATTTTCTTCAATATATATTTCACACCCGGCCAGGACGGTATATATTTGACAAAGTCCACTATTATAATTGTTTTTTACTGCTAAATTGAGAATCGGGCCGATTGCTTCTTTGGCTTCGGCAAAGTAGTTCAATTGAGTCATAGCGACCCCGAGGGCCGTTCTGGCATCTATTATCTGTTTTTCGACATCTTCCGTCTGGGGTGATCTTTCCAGAGATGTTATTCTTTTTTTTGCATAAGCAATTGCATCATTGATTGCATTTGTTTTTAAAGCCTTCTTAAATGCCAATCTTGAATATTCAGCTGCTTTTAAATAATTCTCGCTTAAGAAATAGTGCTCAGCCAAGACTTCATAATGATCACTTAAAGTATGTCTGTGTAATTCCTCTATGGCGTTTCCGATCTCTTCATGAAGTATTTTCTTTCTATTGGTTAGTATCGTGTCATACACTACTTCCCGGGTCAGGGCGTGTTTGAAAATATAGGTGGAATTGGGATAGATGCCCCGTTCATAAAGCAGCTCTGAATCTCTGAGAGTGGAAAGATGGGAAAGGAGATGCTGCTCCGGAAGGTTGCTGACTTTTTGTATGAGCTCGTGACTGAACTCCCGCTCTATGGCAGATCCCGTTCTTAAGACCTCCCTGGCTTGTTCGGAAAGGTGATCCACCCGAGCCATGATGACATCCTGAATGGTGGAGGGAATGGTGATGGTCTTGAAGTCTTTGGTTAGTTTGTATGCTCCATTGACCCTTTCGATGATCTTCCTTTCCTTTAGAGATTTTATAAACTCCTCGATGAAGAAGGGAACTCCTTCGGCCTTGCTGAGGGTGAGATTTTCAATATCTTTGTCGATGCCGGTGCTGTTGAGCAAATGACTCACCATGGCCAGAGATTCACGGTTAGAGAGTTTATTCAAGCTGACCTGGCTGTGGTAGGAGCGGCTGCCCCAGGTGTGGACGAACTCAGGCCGGTAGGTGAATATGAAAAAGACTCTGGCCCCTGAGATGCTTTCCAGAATCACCTTGAAAGCGTCCTCGGAACTTCTGTCCATCCAATGAAGATCCTCAATCGCCATGATGAGAGGCCGCAACTCCGAACCCTTCAGGACAATACGTTTGAGTGCCTCCAATGTCCTGTCCTTTCTGGCCTCTGGGCTCATGGGGATTTTTTCGATACCGCTGTCCCTCACGGAAAGGAGTTCCAACAAATAGGGGAGCGTGGATGGTTCATCCACTTTCGTGATCTTCAGCCATTGTGTGACCTTTTTTCTAATGCTCTGGTCCGTGTCACCGTCCTGGATGTCAAAATTGGCCTTCAGGACATCTATGACGGGGTGATAGGCCACATTACAGCTGTAGGAAAGACACTTCCCTTCAAGAAAGATCATGTCCTCGTTGGTCACAGCTTTGCGGAACTCATACAGAAGGCGTGATTTGCCGATGTCCGCCTCCGAGATGATGGAAATGGCCTGGCCTCTGCCTTCCTTGGAGCGTTCGTAACCATCCATGAGCAGCTCCAACTCCCGCTGTCTCCCCACAAAGTTCGTAAGGCCTTTTTCAGCATTGACATCGAACCTTGTCCGGCTTGAACTTGGAGCAATGACTTGATATACTTTTACGGGTGCTTCTTTCCCTTTGATCGCTTTTGGGCCTAATGATTCAAAACGGAAGAGTCCTTCGGTCAGTTTAAATGTGTCTTCTGAAACGTATGTTGTTCCTGGTGCGGCCAAATTCTGAATCCGGGAGGAAAGGTTGACCGTATCTCCGACTGCCTTAAACTCTACTCTTAAATCATTTCCCAATGTTCCTACGACCACAGGGCCGGTGTGAATCCCGATCCGCATTTTGATGGACGGGATGCCCTTTTCTTGTTTCATCTTATCGCTGAATCGGGCAATTTCCTGATGAATCGCCAGGGCGGAACGGATAGCTCGCTGGGGAGCATCCTCTAAGGCGATGGGAGCGCCGAATAGGGCCATCACGCCATCACCGGTCATCTCATTGACTGTTCCCTCATAATCATGCACCTTGTGAATCAGGATTTCATAGACCTGATCCATGATGGCATAAGCTTCTTCCGGCCCCAGCTTCTCCACAAGCGGTGTGAAGTTTTCCATATCAGCGAACAGGACGGTCACCTGTTTCCGTTCACCTTCGATCTTTCCCCGCTGGGCAAGGATCTTTTCCGTCAGACCCCCGGGAAGGTATTTCTGGATCTTCTGAAGCTTCTCGTCAAAGCTGAGTTCCTTGGGGGGGTGCTTGGCAGGAACGATCAGGTTGTGGCCGCATTTGCCGCAGAAATTACTGCCTGGTTGGTTCTCTGACTGGCATAATGGGCAGACGATGGTAAGTTTTTGTCCACACCCATTGCAGAAATTTAAACCATCCGGATTCTCAAATTGGCACTTGGTGCATTTCATGGTTCATATCTCCTAGGTGTCAATATTGGAGGAAAACCATTCAGCTTGTGACAATTGGGCTAAGTCCTGATGAGTGTTGTTAAGCGCGGTAAATGCTGTATCTAAGCAGATGATACGGGGATTAGGCTAAAATTGTCAAGAAATATATAGATAGTAAGATCTGCATTGCCGCTTGAAAGGGAGTATGTGTGTCAAAATTGCGGTATGCTCGACTTCAGGAAGTATCGCGGAAAAAGGCAGAGTCATTCCTGACTCTACCTTTTATGATTCTCTGTCGAGGTATTTAACGTCGGCAGGGTGGTGGAGGGGCATAACCATCATTGTCCCAAATTCGGTTATGTGA
>CAZOPH010000139.1:0-4588 GCA_964581635.1 uncultured Smithella sp. | reverse complement strand
GTAGGCTACGCCTGTGCTGGTTCAAATCCAGTCTTCGGCACCATAAGAAAAACAGAGGGTTAACTGAGTTATCGGTTAACCCTCTGTTGCTTTTGAGTATCCTTGGTCACCGTTTTGGTCAACAGCCTTGCGAGTATCATTTGAATCAACGGTATCCTAATTGGACAAAGAGATCCGATTTATACAAGTTATTGACACTATTTGTCTTCTTTGTTATAAATTTGATTATAAGAAAGAAAATTAGGTTCAGGACAAGGTCGAGATCCCGAACAGCACACCGAAAAGCGTGCTAATCAATAATCTCGAAACCGTCTCAATGATGCGATTTGTCTCCAATGAGCCATCATTTCCCTGTGTGGCACGGTACGTTCTATGAATAGAAAAAACCATGCACCCTCGGCTGAGATGATTGAATCTGGGAACCGCCTTCAGTTCATGCGATTTCTAGCTGACCTTTCAACGCGGCTTGTTGCCCTCCCCCCCAATCAGGTTGATGATGCAATCCAGCAAGCACTCGTCCAATGCCTGGAATATTTCAAGATCGACCGTTTAAGTCTTCTCAAACTCTTACCGGACAGGATGAGTTTTATGGTCGTTTGTGTTGCCGATATTTCAGGCACTGACCCCTATGCGGGTGCTACCATGACTACATCCCTCGTTCCCTGGGTTTCAAAAAAGTTAATTAATGGAGAGATAGTTTCATTTGCTAAGCCAGAGGAACTTCCAACGGAGGCTGACGTTGACAGGCAATCATTCGAATTGTCTTTTCAAATTCGATCCGGCACCTTTGTCCCCATCGCCACCCTTAGGTCCTCAGAGTACAGCTTAGGCATTACCTCTGGAAATTATAACCGGAACTGCCGCGATGAACACATCCCACAGCTTCGTCTGCTGGGGGAACTTTTTGTAAATGCCCTAGAGCGGATCAAAGCGGAACTGGCTTTGCGCGAAAGCGAGGAGCGATTGAGCCTTGCAGCTTCCGCCGCTGGTGCAGGACTTTGGATAATGGATAAAAATAAACGGATTGTTTGGGCGACTCAGAAATTTCGAGAACTCTTTGGAGTCGATCCGGAAGAGGAATTGAGCTTAGACCTTGCTCTGGCGACAATTCATCCCGATGATCGCCAAGAGGCATTAAAAAGGATCAAACACAGCCTCGACAAGTGCGAGGCCCTTAACATAGAATATCGCGTTGTGTGTGCCGACGGGACGATAAGGTGGATCTCCACCATCGGCAACCCTTCTTTGTCGGAGGCGCGTGATTCAGGGCGGCTTATGGGAGTATCCATAGATGTGACTCAGCGCAGACAGATGGAGATTGAGCTGCGTAAAAACCTGGAGGAGATTGAACACCTGAAACATCAACTCGAAAAGGAGAATCTTTATCTCCGGGAGGAGATTAAAGGAAATAAAGGCTACGAGAATTTTGTAGGAAAGAGCAATGCATACGATTATGTTCTCTTCAAGGTCAAGCAGGTGGCACCGACGGATGCGACCGTTCTCATTCTTGGAGAGACAGGCACTGGTAAAGGGATGGTTGCCCATGCCATACACGAAATGAGCGCCCGAAGGGACCATCCGATAGTAACAGTCGATTGTGCGGCCCTGCCGGCAAATCTCATTGAGAGCGAGCTCTTTGGCCGGGAGAAGGGGGCATTTACAGGGGCTCATGCGAAACAGATCGGGCGCTTCGAGGTTGCGGACGGCGGGACGATCTTTTTGGACGAGATAGGCGAAATGCCGCTGGAGCTGCAAGCCAAGCTCCTGAGAACGATCCAAGAGGGAGAATTTGAAAGGTTGGGAAGTCCACGGACCATTAAGGTTGATGTGCGAGTGATAGCTGCGACAAGCCGCAACCTCAAAGCCGAGATTCAGAACAAACGGTTCAGGGAGGACCTGTATTACCGAATCAACGTGTTCCCTATCTCTATACCACCCTTGAGAATGAGAAAGGACGACATCCCGCTGCTCGTTGCCCACTTTATTGATAAGTACGCGCGAAAGATGGGCAGAAGGTACGAAACTATTCCCAAAAACAGCATGAAGTTTCTGCAGGATCAGTTATGGCCCGGAAACGTAAGAGAGCTCGAACACATGATAGAAAGGGCCGTCATAACAAGCCCGGGTCCTTTGCTGCGGCTTGCAGATGTGTCAGAGACAGAGGCTTCAGAATCAAAGGAAGCATCACTGAAAGGACTCGTGGCAATGGAGCGGGAACATATTGTTAGGGCCCTCGAAGAAACCTGCTGGAAGATCAATGGTAAAACCGGTGCTGCCTCTCTTCTCGGACTTCATCCGAGCACCCTTCGGTTTCGACTCAAAAAGCTTGATATAAAGCGCCCCTGAATGACAAGTATCTCACGTTTCTTATCTCAATATTTTGAGAGATGTCAATATATTGAGAGTTTTTTCTGATACTCCTCGGCTGACCGATCATCAATAGATCAACAATATTAACCTGTTTAAATCTTTTCACACCACTTCTTTCTTTGGGCATGCCCTTTGCTAATTATATAAATTATAAGGGTCGGTACAAAAAGTAGAGGCGCTTTTGAAGCTAACGATTGAGATTAGAGCAAGGAATGGCAAGTTCCAGGAACTGTATCAAACGCTACAGGACCTCCTTCCCAAAATCAGGGACGAAAAAGGCTGTCTGAACTGTCGCATTTACAGGGATGTGGAAGATGGAGAGGTCTTGTTCCTTTCTGTACAATGGAAGTCGCAGACAAGTCTCGAGCATTACATGCAGTCAGAAAGCGCATCGGCGCTCCTTGGAGCCATTGATTTCCTGTCTGAATACGAAAAAGTAGCTTTCGACCAAGATTCTCCTCTGAAAGGAATTAATAGCCTGAAGCAGATGAGAAGGAAAACCTGACCAAGGGCATACTATAGTGATGCGTGGCTTGCAATGTCGGCAGGAGGATAACAATGAGAAGAATAAAATATTTAGCGTTCGGAACCCTTTTGGCAATAGCCATTCTGGCTCCAGTTTTTTCACAGGCCGAGGAAGGCGGCAGCGGGCATTACATGCCGGGTGCGAATGCTTCATTTGTGGATGCGCTTCCCGGCAAGCCTGGCCTAGCAGTCGCCAATTTTTTTTCCTTTTATGATGCCAGTGCAGAAATCAGTAAAGTCGGAGGATTGGTCACGGCCGGCCTGGACGCCACAGCTTATGCGGATACATTGGTGGCACTTTATCAAACACCTCTGAAACTTCTGGGCGGCTATTATGCCATCGGAATGGCAATCCCGTATGTGTGGTTAGAGGTGAAAGGTGAAATCCAACTCACCAAGCCAGATGGTGGAACGATCAAATTTACAAAACGCGACACGGCCAATGGTTTTGGAGACATCACCGTCTATCCGTTCATGCTTGGGTGGACCGGGCTTGGCGGCGACCTGAAATATGATGTCCGCCTGGGTATTTATGTTCCTACCGGCGATTATAAGAATGGTGATCTGGCCAACGTGGGCAAGAACTACTGGACCTTTGAGCCTGCTGGATCGGTCAGTTATATCAGCCGGAAGATAGGCCTTGAACTGAGCGCTTTTGCCGGTTTGGACTTTAACACCAAGAATAATGACACAGAATACCGAACAGGAGACCAGTTTCACCTAGATGTCACGATCGCCGAACATCTACCCCTATTCGGTGGCCTTATCGGTGTGGGAGCAAACGGCTTTTACTATCAACAAATAAACGGTGACAGCGGATCCGGTGCAGTCCTTGGAGATTTCAAGGGCCGCACATCCGGCATCGGCCCCGTCCTCTCTTATGTGGCTAAAGTCTGGAAGAAGGACCTCGTGGCGGAAATCAAATGGCTCCCGGAAATTTATACGAAGAATCGTCTTGAGGGCGATTACGTATGGTTCAAGCTGGCTATGGCTTTTTAGGGAGCAGCGCTGACATGTTTACAGGCACAAGGAGATGTGGGCTGTCTTTGTATCGATCAAAAAAACATAAGAATATGGAATGAAGGGAGGACAAAATGATGGAACAGATGGAATCCACAAGATACCGAGAAGCGGTGGTGGAAAGAGAGGGATCACTTGCCGCTACTTTCGCTGTGCTGGCAGCACGAATAAGATGGCGAGCCATGCAATTTGTGAAACACTGCGTCGTGGTCGCTTTGTTATTGCTGGTTGGTTTTATTTTCGCTGCAGGGTCTGCACACGCGCAGTCAAGCAAGCCCAACATCCTCGTTATTTTTGGCGACGACATCGGCTGGTCCAACATCAGCGCCTACAATATGGGTATGATGGGTGCCCGCACCCCCAACATCGACCGGATCGCTAAAGAAGGTGTGATGTTCACGGACTACTACGGACAACAGAGCTGCACGGCGGGAAGGGCCGCGTTTGCCACTGGACAACATCCGTTCCGTACGGGACTGCTGAAGGTCGGCCTCCCCGGTGCGGAGCTCGGGCTGCGGCCTCAGGACCCCACGATTGCCGATCTTCTTAAGAATCAGGGCTACGTAACCGGACAATTCGGCAAAAACCACTTCGGCGACCGCAACGAGTATCTTCCCACCGTGCATGGATTCGACGAATTCTTCGGCAACCTGTATCACCTTAATGCCGAGGA
>CAZOPH010000138.1:0-4611 GCA_964581635.1 uncultured Smithella sp. | reverse complement strand
TGTTCATCACCACATAATTGGTAATATTGTGGATCAGGGGAGTCTTCGCCCGAATATCCTCAACTGATTTAAAAATTTCCGCCGCCTTTATCTTCATTCTTCCTTCTCCTGTTTTGATTTCAAAATAAAAACCCCTTCGCCATAAGGGAGAAAGGGTTCAAAATGAAATCTCTATTTCTCCCTACGCCGGCATTACCCAGATCAGGTTCAACGGGTATTATCTCAGACAGGACCTACGCCCGCCACCCCGAATTTTTATTTTGCTTATCAGCCTCCGTTATCTTTGTCAATCGTGTATGCAGAGAGAAACAACAGAACAAGGGGTTGCAACCCCTTGTTCTCAGGCATGCCATGCTTTTCCCTGTTGTGTAAAATATATTCTACGGTATGACGCAGTTGTTCATCTGATTGCACCAGCCATTTATTAAACTTCTGCGCCCAGAGATGAAATGGATCTTGTGCCGGTTTGCCAAGATATTCCTTATAGAGTTGAGCCGATTTTCCTTTGATCAGCCTGACCATATTACTGACTGCGTTGTCTTCGCATCGGATCAACATGTGAATATGATCCTGACAAATATTATAGGCATACACCCTATAGTTTCTCTCACATATAATTGCGGCAATTATTTCTGTAATTTTTATTTCTGATTTTTCATCCAGACGCCATCCCGGCCTTTGAGGGACCTGATGGTCTGTCATCCGCTGCGAAACCCTGGAATTATGGGTAACCCAGGTTACATGATAGATGCCTGCCGGATAATATGTCTGGTTGGATGTTCTCATTATGTTTGATTTTCAGACTTACAGTTGATGATTTATTCGGAACAAGGGGTTGCAACCCCTTGTTCTATGGTTATTGCTTCTCCACGATGGCGATTTCTTCCGGGGTCAATTCATACAATTCGTAAACCCGTTTGTCGATTTGTTTGTCCGTCGCGTCACTCCGGCGCTGTATTAATGTCTGTTCAGAGAATTCTCCCCTGTTAAATTTTTATCTTATTCAAATCCGACATCGGAATTACCGTGATATTTTTATCCAGTGGGTAGGATACCTTGCCGGGATAGATTATCCATAAATGACTTAACGACAACTCAGCCATTGCCGACCGCATCGAATTTGTAACTCTCGGCGCCTGCAAATATTTGACTTCCAGACCATAGAGCCGGCCTTTCTTTGGAAACACCAGATCAACTTCCGCGGCGCTATGAACACTCCAGAAGAAAACCTCTTCTTCTTTCAACCCCGCTGTTCTTACAGCTTCTTCCAGAGCGAAACCTTCCCATGAAGCTCCCAGTTTAGGATGCGAAAGGACATCCTTTTTATTTTCCAAAGCAAACAAAGCATGCAGAATTCCCGAATCGCGGAAATAAATTTTCGGTCTTTTGACAAGTCTCTTTTTCGTATTGGCATACCACGGTCTTAACTGACGAACCATAAATGTTCCGGAAAGTAAATCGAGATATCGCTGCGCCGTGTGATCCGACACTTCCAGACTTCTGCCTATTTCCGAGGCATTGAATACCTGGCCGTGATAATGCGCCAGCATTCTCCAGAAACGTCCCAGCGCCTTGGCCGGAATATTAAATCCCAACTGCGGGACATCTCTTTCCAGAAAAGTGGAAATAAAATCCTGCCGCCATTGATAGGATGCTGCTTCATTCGGCGCCAGAAAAGATCTGGGAAACGTTCCCCGAATCCATAACTTTTCCGTTTTCGACTCTCCCACCAACAACGAGGAAAAGCCGCCGATTTCCAAATAGCTGATTCGGCCGGCCAGCGTTTCCGAAGATTGCCTGATTAAATCACGCGATGCGGAACACAGAATCAGATACTTTGCCTTTTTATTGCGATCGGCGAGGACGCGCAACACAGGGAACAAATCAGGCTTTCTTTGAATTTCATCAATGACAATCAGGCCGCTGAGGCTTTCCAGAGCCAGCATCGGCTCCTCAAGGCGCTGAACGTCACGGGGATGTTCCAGATCAAAAAAAGTCGCCTCAGACTTCCATTGAGAAGCAAACTGACGGGAAAGCGTTGTTTTGCCGCACTGCCTCGGACCCAGAATGGCGACGACGGGATTATTCCGGACAAGACTGTTTAATATTTCAATTTCCGCAGTTCTTTTGATTTCCATGACATGACCGTATCATGAAAATTCGACATGTCAAGTCGGATTTTCATGATAGTGATTATCCACCCTCGACGATCTTTATTTCTTCTTCCGTCAGTTCATAGAGGTCATAAACCAGTTTGTCGATTTGTTTGTCGGTGGCGTCAATCTGGCGCTGGAGCAGCGTTTGTTCATGGCCGGTTTTGGCTTCGGCCAGTTGTTTATTCAGCGAAAGCATTTGTTCGACGAGCTCAGGTATTTTAGACTTCGAATCCGGTATAGGTACGGGAAAAGTTTCCAATGTGTTCGCATTAATTTTTGGAAACGCTGCCCTGTCCAAATTAACGTTTAGGCTTTTCAGATATTTGGCGCAAAGGCGTGAAAGCAAAATGCCAAGTAAAAATAAAATAGTTTTTGTATGCATATCTTGATGCGGCTTTAAAGTGATTATGTCGGTATTACAAATCAGCGACTCATCAGTAAAACTACCCCATAAATTGTCGGACGAAATTATTCTTTGAATAAGAATTCGAGGCCCATAAAATATCTCAGGGTCGCGAGGCGCAGCAAGATTTTTCCCATATTTGATCCAGTCACCCTGCCAATCAACACGATAACGTCTAATATTTCGCGCAATCAATAAAGGTTGCCAATCTTTACCAACTTTTTGTTTTGCATGATAAACTTTTTGATTCATCATTTCACGTGTCTGAATAGGTTCTCCTTTGCCAGCCTCATAAGGTTTCATGCCAAACTTAAAAACAAAATAGTCGGCTAGTATTTTTTCTCCCTTTAATTGTATTGCATCAGAAAAAGAAACATTAATCGGTGTATCTTCTGACTGGAGACAATAATCATTTTCGTAACTCCATAGCTCTTCTTTCACAGCATTTAGTCTTTCTGGAATAGTCACAAGAGTTCTGTCTATACTTTTAATTTTAAAAGATTTTGGATATTTTGATTTATCTGTGCGTAATCCTATAAGTAAAATTGTATCAACAGTCGCATTGGCAAAGACTTTATAAACGTTTACAATTTCAGACGCATTATTTTGTTTAAATATAAAATTTCGCAGCTTTTCATCATATCTTGTCGATAACCAATAATTTGGAATAATATAACCGAGACAACCTTTTTCGCGAAGAACTTTAAAACCTTTCTCGACAAACAAACCATAGGTATTAAGTTGATATTCAGAAGTCTGATATTTTTTATAAAGATATTCTTTATCTATATCATTTATTAGTTCTGAACGAGATTGAATATACGGCGGGTTGCCGATGACGGCGTCGAATCCGCCGGCTTTGAAGATTTCCGAAAATTCGGCTTGCCAGTCGAACACATTGATGCGCTGCGCTTCTTCGGTATTGAGCATGGTCATCTGCTTGCCTTCATAGAAATCCGGTCCGATGAGAGAGTTGCCACACTTAATGTTGTTACCCAAATTCGGCAACGTGCGCTCGTGAAAAAGAACGCGCTGGCGGTTAAGCGTATCGGAGGTTTCGTCTTCCAGCACCTTCAAAAGCAGCGAAAGCTTGGTAACTTCGACGGCCTGAATGTCGATATCCACGCCGTAGATGTTGTTGAGCAGAATGCGTTTGCGTTCGGCGGTGGTCAGGTGCCACGTGTCGCCGTATCCTTTATAGAGTATCGGCCTTTTGGCTTTGGCGTGTTTTTCGAGATCGTTTTCGGAATACCACTGCAAATGCCAGTTAAGCAGGAACTGATACGCGCCCAGCAGAAACGAGCCGGAGCCGCAGGCGGGATCGAGGATGCGCATTTTCTCCGCTGTTTTCGGATTTTTCCCTTCCAGCAATTTGCCCACGGTATTTTTGACGATGTAATCCACAATGTACGTCGGCGTGTAAAAGACGCCGCCCGCTTTTTTGACTTCGGGCTTGTCTTCCACGACCGCCCGGTGGTCGCTGGTAAGCCGGATAACCTTGCCCAGAAACTGTTCGTAAACCTGCCCCAGAATATCGGCGGGCAGAACGGAAAACTCGTAGGGCGAATCGGGATAATAAAGGCGCGTAAGAATTTCTTTGAGCGTCTTGTCGTCAATAATCAGTTTGGGCGTCAGATTGTCGGGCGGCTCGGCCTGATCTTTTTCGTTGCGGAAGTGAAACAGGCCGGAGTTGTAGCGGTCGTCGGCCTTGTAGAAAAGTTCCTGCAATCGTCCGTAAATGTTGCTGCCGTTGCAAAGTGAACGCAGCGCGCCGTAGTCTTCAATGCCACGATCTTCGGCAATGCGCAAAAAGATGATGCGGTCGATGGTGCGCTGCACGGCGTCGTTGAGTTCCCGCACGCTCAGCGTGTTGCGAAGCGCGATGTTGCGTGCGAGGGCGTCACGCCAGCTTTCAATTTCGGCAAGAAACGCGCTATCCACTTCGGACGTGCCGCGTTTGGCTTTGCTGGATTCGGCATATTTATCAAAAGAACCTCTGAGAATGGCGTCTTTGGAAAAGACGGAAGCGATTTCGTCCCATTTGTCGGCATA
>CAZOPH010000137.1:0-4617 GCA_964581635.1 uncultured Smithella sp. | reverse complement strand
ATAACAACGTCTTTTTTGTGTTCAACCAGGCGTTTAGCCTTTTCAATAACCATTTCAGCAACCTGAACGTGACGGGATGCCGGTTCGTCAAAGGTTGATGAGATCACTTCGCCTTTGACGCTGCGCTGCATGTCGGTCACTTCTTCGGGACGTTCATCAATCAGTAAAACCATTAAAACAACTTCTTTATGATTGGCCGTAATACTGTGGGCAATATCCTGTAGAAGAACCGTTTTACCGGCGCGCGGCGGAGAAACGATTAAAGCGCGCTGTCCCTTGCCGATCGGTGCGAATAAATCCAGTGTTCGGGTGGAGAAATTTTCCGGATCAAATTCCAGATTCAGTTTTTCCTCGGGATAAAGAGGTGTCAGGTTGTCAAAGAGGATTTTGTCGCGGGCTTGTTCAGGGCTTTCAAAATTGACCTCATCGACTTTGAGAAGGGCAAAGTATTTTTCACCTTCCTTAGGGGGACGGACTTCGCCGGAAATCGTATCGCCGGTTCTTAAATTAAAACGGCGGATCTGAGAGGGTGAAATATAAATGTCGTCGGGACTGGGCAGATAGTTATAATCAACGGCGCGCAGAAAGCCGAAACCGTCCGGCAGGATTTCCAGGACGCCGGATCCGGAGATCACGCCGTTTTGTTCCGCCTGGGTCTGCAAAATAGCAAAAATCAGATCCTGGCGGCGCATGCCGCTGGCCCCGGGTACTTCCAGATCTTTAGCCAAATTGTTGAGCTCGCTGATAGGAAGCCTCTTAATGTCTTCGATGTTCATAGATATTTCCTTAATTTAGATTAACAACAGGTCCGATATTGAAGTAAGATTTAATTGTTTTGACTGCATTAATTTTCAAGAAACACACGAGGATATTTACGATTTTTTAAGCAGTTACGGATTTAATATCGGCTTGTTTATTTGAATACTTGAATCGCTCCAAAAGGCAGGGCCAAATTAGCCGCTGACGAGTTGCTTATTACGCTATACGAATCATCAAAAACTGTCAAGGTATTTTCTTGATAGGTATTTTATTGCCGGAAGAAGAATGGGTGAAGTAAAAAAGAAAATCAATAACAAGTTTTTCCTTGATTCCTGCGTCGCACTAAACTAAACGATATTAATAAATATTTTTAAATGAAAGGTTTGTGTTTCTATGAGTGATGAAAATCCCAACGAAGGGATGGATACTCTTTTGGCCGATGGTCTCTCGGAGATCTGCATAAAAGACCTGAGCCCGGAGCTGAGGACGGCTTGCGAGCGCGCGGGCTGGCCGAGCCTGGTACCGGTGCAGGCCAAAGCAATCCCCTATCTGCTTTCCGGCCGCGATGTGATGATTCAGTCACGCACCGGCAGCGGCAAAACAGGCGCTTATTTGTTGCCGATTATGCAGAATATCGATCTACAAAAAAATGTTGCCCAGGCGCTGGTTTTAGTTCCCACCCGCGAGCTGGCCCTGCAAGTGTCCCGTGAAGCACTGATGCTGGCAGAGGGGACTCACTTAAGGACCGCTGTTGTTTACGGCGGTGTCGGATATGCCGCCCAATTGGATGCTTTCCGCAGCGGCGCACAGTTAGTGGTCGGCACGCCGGGACGTATTCTTGATCATCTTCTGAAAAACACGCTTTCGCTGGATAATCTGAAAATGTTGATTTTTGATGAGGCAGACCGGATGTTGTCCATGGGATTTTATCCTGATATGGTCAAAATCCGAAAATATATCCCGACAGGTAAGATTGCGAGCAGCATGTTTTCCGCAACTTTCCCGCCGCAGGTGATTCGCCTGGCCAGTCAATTTTTACATGAGCCCGAGTTGTTGAGCTTAAGTGGCAACGAGGTGCATATAGCCGAAAGTGAGCACATTTATTACGTCGTGCCGGGTATGCGCAAGGAGCGTTCTCTGGTGCGGATTATTGAAATTGAAAATCCTGCCTCAGCCATTATTTTTTGCAATACAAAGGACACTGTACATTACTTATCCGTTGTTCTGAAGCGTTTTGGTTATGACGCAGACGAACTAAGTTCAGACCTGGCCCAAAACGCCAGGGAAAAGGTGATGGCGAGAGTACGACGCGGCGCGCTGCGCTTTCTGGTTGCCACTGACGTGGCGGCGCGAGGCATTGACATCCCCGATCTTTCACACGTCATTCAATATGAACCACCGGAAGACCCGGAAGCCTACGTTCACCGCGCCGGACGCACGGGAAGGATGGGATCGAGCGGCGTGGTCATTTCAGTTGTCGCTGAAATGGAAAGATTCAAATTACAAAGCATTGCGCGTTATTATAATATCCAAATGGAAGAACGTCCTCTGCCCGATGACGAGGAGCTGGAAAGGGTTGTCGCCGAAAGGATCACTGCGCTTCTGGAGGCGCGCCTGCGAAGCCGTGATAACATTCAGATTGAACGTATGCAACGGTTTATGCCGCTGGCTCGCAATCTGGCGCAGGCCGAAGATGAACTGGCTATCGTTACCATGCTGCTCGACGATTACTATCAACAATCCCTTCACGCACCACCTGTTCAACCCGCAGCAGATATCCTGGATGAGGGAAACCAGTCCAAGCCAAAACCCAAATCCAAAATCAAATCCCAAAATGGAAGACCCAGATCACGAAAAAGAAAGGAGAGAAATTTATAGCCATGCTGCTTCACATTCATCGTAAACTTCAGTTTCTGTATTCGGTCTTTTTTGGCTGTTTGTTTCTCTTTGTCTCCTGTGTGACAACGCCGCTTGTCACCCCCCCCCAGCCTCTGCCGAAACCCGCAAAAATCGCCGTTGTGTTAGGTGCGGGTGCAGCCAAGGGGTTTGCGCATATCGGCGTGTTGAAAGTTCTCGAGTCCCATCGTATTCCTGTTCATATGGTGGTTGGCAGCAGTGTCGGTTCTCTAGTCGGCAGTTTATACGCTTACGGCTATAGTCCCTATGAATTGCAGACCATTGCCTTTGCCATTTCAAAGGATGATGTTGCCGATTATACTATTCCGGATAACGGTTTTATTAAAGGTGAGAAGTTGGAGAGTTTTGTCAACAACAAGGTGAAATACACAACCATTGATAAATTCAAAATTCCCTTTTATGCCGTGGCAACCAACATTCAAACCGGTGAGGAAATGGTATTTGGTCGCGGCAATACAGGCCGTGCCGTGAGGGCCAGTTGCTCCATACCCGGTGTTTTTAATCCGGTCATGATCGGTGATAAAACTTACGTGGATGGAGGTGTTATCAGCCCTGTGGCCATTGATGTGGCGCGCAAATTTGGCGCGGATGTAGTCATCGTGGTCGATATATCATCGAGCCTGTCTTCAACGATACCTACCGGGACATTTGAAACGATTATGCAGGCTGTTGAAATTATGCATAATAAAATGTCGATCATTCAACTGAAAAACGCCGATATTGTCATCAAACCCAAAGTGGGAAATATCGGCTCCAGCGATTTTACTAAAAGGCATGAAGCGATCATGGAGGGTGAAAAAGCGGCCGCTGAGGCAATACCGGCGATTAATCAGATCCTCTCCAGGCTGCGACGGGAAGGCCGGCTGCCGTAAGCATCTTTCAATCGAGCATTTGATCTCATGCCGCAAAAGATTGACTTTTTGCATACCATGATTTAATACCCAAAATAGATTAAAGATAAAGTTAAGAGGGGATTGGTGAGGTCATGAAGAAAAAAGATTTTTTGAATAAAACGGTTGAGCACATCGACATCAAAGCGATCAACGCCGTGGAAATAATCGAGGCCATGCAGAAAATGTCCTTTTCTGCGCGGGATCTGGCCAATGCCGCCGATATTTACGACCGGATGCTCAAAGAGAAAAAATGCGTGGTTATCTTGACCCTGGCCGGATCCACCAGTGCCGCCGGTTGCATGCAGGTGTACGTCGATCTGGTGAAGAACAACATGTTGGACGCGATTGTGGCGACCGGCGCATCAATTGTGGATATGGATTTTTTTGAGGCGCTGGGTTTCAAGCACTATCAAGGTACACCATTTGTCGATGATAAATTATTGCGCAGTCTTTATATCGACCGGATTTACGATACATTCATCAGTGAAGACGAATTGCAAAACTGTGACCGCACGATTAAAAAAATAGCGGATACTCTGGCCCCTCGTCCCTATTCATCGCGGGAGTTCATCTCTCAGATGGGTAAATATCTGGTCAAAAATTCAAAAAAGAAAGATTCTCTGGTTCAGGCGGCCTACGAAAATCATGTGCCGATTTTCTGTCCCGCTTTTTCGGACAGTTCCGCCGGTTTCGGCCTTGTCATGCACCAGTACGAGAGGCCTGACAATCATCTGTCCATCGATTCGGTCAAGGATTTTCTGGAATTGACCATGATCAAAATTAAAGCTGGGACGACCGGTTTGCTTATGATCGGCGGTGGCGTACCGAAAAACTTCGCTCAGGATACTGTTGTTTGCGCCGAAATTCTGGGTAGGGAAGTACCCATGCACAAATACGCGGTGCAGATTACCGTGGCCGATGTGCGCGACGGCGCCTGTTCCAGTTCGACGCTCAAAGAAGCCAATTCCTGGGGCAAAGTGGATTCATCGTGCGAGCAGATGGTTTACGCCGAAGCCACAACGGTGCTGCCGCTTCTGGCCAGTTACGC
>CAZOPH010000136.1:0-4618 GCA_964581635.1 uncultured Smithella sp. | reverse complement strand
AGTGACGATTACCACTTCAAAACTATAAAGATGCTTCATGCCACGGGCAGGAAATTACGGACGCATTGAGCAGTAACTTAAAAACTTAAGGGTGTCCCCAATACCATTTAAAAGATGTCTACATTAAAGTTTTAATCTTCTGTCAATTTTTTCCCCCGCCAAATCATAATATATTGCCGGATAAATAATCAACTCGAGAATGACGAGGTTATTACACCACTGAAGGATTCGGTCTATTCAAACAAATGCTTGAAGAAGAATCCCGCAATGATCAATCCGCCCAGTATCGTTCCGACAATGACTAGAAAGGATACTTTGTCCGCATCGATTTTTTTGTCTATGTCGGTTCTGGAAAAAATATATCCCAAAACGATAAACAAGACGATAACAAAAATCCCATGTGTCATCCAGTGATGGCCGGAGAGGGATTTCATCCAACTCTTCAAAGGGTCATAGGATTCTTTCGCAATGATCAGCAGTCCGTTAAAAATGCTTGTGATGAGAAACGATAACCCGAATCCTACAGAAAACTTGTCCCATGCTTGATTTTCAAGTCGCTTTTCCATGTTATTTCCCTCCCATCAGGCTCATTTTGATACCTTTGCTGATCATTGCGCCGAAACCTTCCATGCCCAGTCCCAGAACAACGATCGTTAATGCGATCACGATTGTCAGATTTCTGACTTTCGTGTCTTTAAAAATCTGGTTACGGAAAGTGACGATAGGAAGCAGAATGCTCAGAAAGAGCATCATGAAGAATATATGCTCTTTGGTCTCCATGAAAAAAGAATGGGACCACTTCCATGGTCCGGCCAGGATGATTGATTTATCGCTGTTACTGACGGCGGCGCCATAATAGACGACATACCACCAACCCCCGATCAGATAGGTGAGCCAAAGGAATAGCGTTGTCCCGATACTTGCCAGTTTCAACCGGCGTTGATTCGCCTCGCTGCTATTTGCTGCTTCCACGGCAACCCAGAGGGCAAATAGAATCCCGAACACGCCGAATATCACATGCGGCATTGTCATTAATTCCTTCCACATTTTGTCACCTCCATTTTTAATTTATCATCCCTTGTCCAGTGATGATATCAACATACAAATATTCATTTAGACAAACCTTTAATCTTTCTTTAACTCCCGGCCACGCCAGGTCATGTAGATTGCCGGATAAATTATCAACTCCAGGATTGTTGATGTTATAATGCCGCCAATCATGGGGGCGGCAATGCGTTTCATCACGTCCACGCCCGGCTATGGCTGAACATGATCAGGATCAGACCGGCCAGGATAACTCTCACTGTCATGATCTTGGGACGGATTCTCTTTACGGTGCCGTACATGATGGACTCTTTCAGATCGGCCGCCATGGCCACTCTATGTCTGTAATATATTGATTTTTTCAATCCCATCGTTACCTATCATGGTATACATCCTTTTTAAATTTTTACTCTCCTCAGTCTGAGGGCATTTCCGACCACGGAAACGGATGAAAGACTCATAGCCGCCGCTGCAATCATCGGGCTGAGAAGAATGCCAAAATTGGGATAAAGGATGCCCGCTGCGATCGGTACGCCGATAGCGTTGTAAATAAAGGCAAAGAACAAGTTTTGCTTGATATTGGCTATTGTGGCGTTGCTCAAAAGTCTCGCGCGGACGATGCCGGTGAGCTCTCCCTTCACCAGGGTAACACCGGCGCTTTCCATGGCAACATCAGTGCCCGTTCCCATGGCTATACCCACTTGTGCCTGAGCCAGGGCGGGGGCATCATTGATCCCGTCACCGGCCATGGCTACAATATGCCCGCCCTGTTGAAACTTTTTAATCGCCATTGCCTTTTGATCCGGCAGAACCTCGGCTACCACTTCGTCCAGATTGAGCTTTTTCGCAACGGCCTCTGCCGTTATCTTACTATCACCGGTCAACATCACAATCCGGATGCCTTCGGCGTGCAGTTGTATGATTGCCTCGGGCGTGGTCTCTTTGATCGGATCGGCAACCGCCAGCAAACCACCAATTTCACCGCCAATCCCCACAAACATGACCGTCTGTCCTTCGGACCTCATAGTCCGGGCATTTTCAGCCAAAGGACCGGCGTCAATCTTGAAATCTTCCAACAACGAACTGTTGCCAAGCAATACCTTTTTGCCGTCAATCTCGCCGGAAACGCCCTTGCCGGTTTGGGAGGTAAAATTTTTCGTATCGGTCAGGTGGATCCCCTGATGGGCAGCCCCTTCGATAATGGCTGCCGCCAACGGGTGTTCGCTGCCTTTCTCCAGCGAAGCCGCCAGTAACAACACTCTGTCTTTATCCATGCCCGGAACCGCGACAACCTGCATTAGTTTCGGCTTGCCCTCGGTCAGCGTTCCGGTTTTGTCAACCACGAGAGTTGTCACTTTTCTTAGGGTCTCGATCGCCTCGGCATTCTTAAACAAGACCCCCATCGTTGCTCCTTTCCCTGTTGCTACCATAATCGACATCGGCGTTGCCAAACCCAAAGCACAGGGACAGGCAATGATCAACACTGAGACAGCGGCAATCAGTGCATAGGCTAACCGGGGCTCAGGACCGAAAAAGTACCAGATGACAAAGGCAATCCCAGCGATAGCGATCACTGCCGGCACAAAATATCCGGCTACAACATCGGCAAGCTTCTGAATTGGCGCCCGGCTTCGCTGTGCCTCGGCCACCATCTTGACTATTTGTGACAGAACTGTTTCAGCGCCTACCTTCTGAGCCTCCATAATTAATGACCCGGTGCCGTTGACCGTAGCACCGATTAGTTTGGCCCCAACTTGTTTCTGAACCGGTATCGGTTCGCCCGAGATCATCGATTCATCGACGCTGCTTAATCCTTCCAGAACGACGCCATCCACGGGAATCTTTTCTCCCGGCCGGACACGCAAACGATCGCCCTTCATGACATGCGCCAAAGGAATATCGTTTTCATTCCCCTCAGTGTCTATTTTTCTGGCAGTCTTCGGCGCCAGACCCAACAGTTTCTTTATAGCTGTACCGGTCCGGCTTCTGGCCCGCAGTTCCAGCACCTGACCCAGCAATATCAATACAACGATGACACTCGCGGCCTCAAAATAAACTCCAACGGTGCCTTTTGCCGTCCGCATCGTTCCAGGGAAAAGATAGGGAAACAACACGCCGATTAAGCTGTAAAGGTAGGCCACAGAAACCCCAAGGCTGATCAGGGTAAACATGTTAAGACTTCTGTTGATGACGGACTGGACACCCCGAACGAAGAAGGGCCACCCCGCCCAGAGGACTACCGGCGTCGCAAGGATCAGTTCCAGCCACTGATAGGTTTTGGCAGTGGCCAGTGTTTCGAGATAATGTCCGCCCGGGACCATATCACGCATGGCAATAATCAGCAGAGGAAGTGTAAGGATGGCGCCCACAATGAAGCGCTTGAGCATGTCTTCATATTCCGGGTTGCTCTCCCCTTCGGTCATCGATGCGGTTTTCGGTTCCAATGCCATGCCGCATTTCGGACAGCTTCCCGGTTTCCCCCGGATGATTTCCGGATGCATCGGGCAAGTATATTCTATCTTTCCCTCTGCCGACATAGGAGTTTTTGGTTCCAGAGACATGCCACATTTCGGGCAATTGCCCGGCGCATGGCGGATAATCTCGGGGTGCATGGGACAGGTCCATTCAGCTTTTGTACTAACTTCTGCCTGCTCTTTTTTACCGCCATCTGCTGCCGCCCCAAGGTACGATTCAGGGTTGCTGTCGAAAGATTTTTTGCAGTGATCAGAACAGAAATGATATATTTCCCCTTTATAGGATGACGTTGCAACGGCGTCCTCTTCTTCGATGGTCATCTTGCATACCGGATCGGTGATCTTCATCTTTCCCTCACGGACTTGATTACATACCTTAAAATATCTCCATTACCTGTTGCACGTGCAAAAAAGCCTGCACACCCCGCTGGCCAGTAAATGAGTTGTAAATGGAAACAAACACGAAGCTGGCGTATATGTCGCGCTTATACCCATAGCATCATTCAGTCTTGCTCTTCGGTTTAGTGCCAACTTGGGCAGACAGAAAATTTTTTTCGAGATGTATTAAGTTTCAAGATCGCGCTTCATCCGGTCAAAATCTTCTTTGCTAATTTCTCCCTTTGCATAACGCCGCTTCAGGATGTCCAGGGGACTCTCATGCTGTGTCGGCATCTGGCCCTTCGTTTTCTGGGACTGAACAATGAAATAGATTAGCAGTCCAATGACGATCAGAAATATGATCCACATAAACATTCCTCCATAGCCAAATCCATAATGCATCATGGGTCCCCATCCCCCGGGACCTTGCACGCCAAGGCAACCTTCACCGGTGCAAGATCCAAACAAACCGGTCATCATCAGAAATAATCGAGGAAAATATTTCATCTTTGTAACCTCCCAATTTTATGGCATCAAAGACCTACTGTAATTGTCCTTCTACAGTCACCTCGAGTTATCAATGTCAGTCGGGCGATATGTCTGTTCCTAATAAGCCGATTTTATATAGCCCGTTGTCTTGTCAATATGAACCCTGTCAACGAGGTCATTCTTCTTTGTCAATATCTCTGCCTCAAAAGCCTTTCCTACATCTTTTATTTTGC
>CAZOPH010000135.1:0-4633 GCA_964581635.1 uncultured Smithella sp. | reverse complement strand
CAATTTGTGGAAAAAGTGAAAAAGCAAGACAAACTCATGCGGACGTCTGAGTATTATGAAAAAGAAGGTCTGTTTCTGGATTCTTATTGTAAAAACCCGCTTACCGGCAAGGAAATGCCGATTTACGCTGCCAACTTTGTTCTGGCCGATTACGGTACCGGCTGCGTCATGGCCGTTCCTACACACGATCAGCGCGATTTCGAGTTTGCTAAAAAATTCAATCTGCCGTTGATTGTCGTCATTTCACCGAAAGACAAAACGCTTGATCCGGCAACGATGACCGAGGCCTATGTGGATGAAGGCATACTGGTCAACTCCGGCCAGTTCAACGGAATGGAAAATACGAAAGTTTTGGAAGCCATCGCCGACTTTTTGGAAGCTCAGGGAAAAGGCCGACGAACGATTCAATACCGTCTGCGCGACTGGGGCATCTCGCGCCAGCGTTACTGGGGTGCACCTATTCCGATGATCAATTGTGATAAATGCGGGATCGTTCCGGTCAAAGAAGAAGACCTGCCCGTTGTTCTCCCCGAAAATGTCGTGTTCAGTCCGGAGGGAGGCTCACCGCTTGCAGCGCTACCGGAATTTATCCATACAACCTGTCCCAAATGCGGTGGCAAAGCTGCCCGCGAAACCGACACGATGGACACGTTTGTGGAATCATCATGGTATTTTGATCGCTATTGCTGCCCGGATTGCGACGTCAAGCCCGGTCTTGACCGCGAGAAGCTGGATTACTGGATGCCCGTAGATCAATACATCGGCGGCATCGAGCATGCCATTTTGCATCTACTCTATTCACGGTTTTACACCAAGATGTTGCGCGACTTCGGCGTGATCGGTGTGGACGAGCCCTTCACCAATCTGCTGACACAGGGCATGGTCTGCAAGGAAACGATGAAGTGCAAGGAGCATGGCTATCTTTATCCCGAGCAGGCAGCCGAAGGCAAGTGCCATATCTGCGGTCGAGAAGTTGTTATTGGCAAGACGGAGAAGATGTCCAAATCACTTAAGAACGTGATTGATCCTGATTATTTGGTTAAAACCTACGGCGCGGACACGGCGCGTATCTTTTGCCTGTTTGCTGCGCCTCCGGAAAAAGACCTGGAATGGAGCGAACAGGGCGTGGATGGGTCATTCCGTTTTCTCAGCCGCCTCTGGCGGATCTTTGATGATTATCTTGAAGACATTAAAGCCGTTGCCACCGCATCAGGAAAAATCGTTCTGGAAGGCGATCTTAAGACGTTGAGGCGAAAGACACATCAGACCATCCGCAAGGTCACAACCGATATTGAAGACCGCTTCCATTTCAACACGGCGATCAGCGCAGTGATGGAGCTGGTCAACACACTTTACTCGATCAAGCGTCCCGAAAAGGGTGATCAAGCCGCATTGTCGGTAATCCGTGAAGCGCTGGAAGCGTCGGTTTTGCTGCTTGC
Source organism: uncultured Smithella sp. (assembly GCA_964581635.1). Classification (GTDB taxonomy): domain Bacteria; phylum Desulfobacterota; class Syntrophia; order Syntrophales; family Smithellaceae; genus UBA8904. The sequence continues at coordinate 3,194 of CAZOPH010000135.1, read as the reverse complement.
GCCCATCGTCCCGCATATGACTGAAGAACTCTGGCAGATGCTTGGACATGCGACATCTGTGACCAATGCGACTTGGCCGGAATTCGATCCAGCTATCGCCAGTGAGGAAGAGATGACGATTGTCATTCAGATTAACGGCAAACTGCGCAGCCGGATGACGGTGTCTGTTGATGAAGATCCGGAAAAAATTAAAGCTGACGCGCAGGCGGATGAAAAAATCGTGGCGCTACTTAAGGGAATAAAAATCCTGAAAGTCATTTACGTTCCCAAAAAGTTGGTGAATATTGTCGTTGCTCAATAAAATGGTTGAATATATGAAAAATAAAAAATCTTTTCCGAGAATTAAATTGATTTTTTTGCTTATGCTCGTCTCGGCAGTCATCGGCTGTGGTTACACTTTCGCGCCGCAAGGTGAGCACATTGACCGCCGTATAAAAAATATTTACGTTGAGCCTTTCGTCAACAAAACCGCTCAGGCAGAGATCGAAAACTTTATGCGGACAGCGTTCATTGATCAAATTATTCAAAACAGCCGCTTTAAAGCCGTACCGAATATCGAGCAGGCAGATGCGATTATTAGTGGTAACATCCTTAATCTCAACACCAAAGCACTTTCTTACAGAAAAAGTATCCTGGCCGCCGAAGAACGAATGACAGTTACCCTGGAGGCCGCGTTGCGTGAAAAGGACAGCGGCAAGATACTCTGGTCTTCCCGAAATGTCACTGCGACAGTCGATTACGAGCTGCAAGACGACATGAATATCATGCCTGCAGACAAGAAGAGAGCGCTGGCTAAACTGTCTCGTGATACGGCGGAAAAAGCTTTTAATCTCATGATGGCTAATTTCTAAAAGTTCCCAACGCGAGTTTACATGAAGCCTTCAGTCTATAAACTAGGACGTTTTTTAATCTGGGGCGCGACGGATGAAAAACAGGCGGCTGCGGCCTGGCCCGTCGGAAAGGAAACGGTCAAAACCGCAAACCGGCCTTCGTCTTTCTTCGATAAAGTATCGTCTGATTATTTACTGGTAGTGGATTCTGCGGCAGATGTTTCATGCCAGCCGCGCTCTTTGCAAAGGCTGTTCAACATCGCCCGGGATACCGGAGCCGGTTTTATTTACTCAGACTTCCTTGTTGCCACTCCAAACGGTCTTGTCCCCTGTCCCTTGAATGATTATCAGCCGGGGTCCATTCGCGATGATTTTAATTTCGGTCATTTCTTTATCCTTTCCGTCGCCGCCATCAGAGAAGCCGTAAAAAAATACGGCTTCTCTTGTTCCGACCCGGATATGGCCCTTTACGATTTGCGTCTGAAAATTTCACTCAGCTTCGCCATCGTGCATCTTCCGGAGTGTCTTTACACGGCATCCCAGAAAAAGTGGAAGGAAAAACCACCTGGAAAAACTGAAGCCCATTTTGACTATGTCGCAAAAGAAAATTTCATCCGTCAGAAAAAGCTAGAAAAAATCGCGACCGATCACTTAAAGCGAACAGGAGCGCACCTTCCGGCGCGCAAAAAAATAGCAAACCACGAACCGGCGTCTTTTCGGTGGGAAGCCAGCATCGTTATTCCCGTGCTCAACCGCAAAAGCATCATTGCCGACGCACTTGCGAGCGCTCTGGAACAAAAAACAAATTTTGCTTTCAATGTCATCGTTGTGGATAATCATTCGACCGACGGCACCACAAACATTTTAAAAAAGTTTGCTGCGAAACATTCCAATATAAGCCATATCGTTCCGAGACGGCGCGACCTGGGTATCGGCGGGTGCTGGAATGAAGCGATCGCGTCGCCTTTCTGCGGGCGTTATGCGGTGCAACTTGATTCCGATGACCTTTACAGCTCGCCGCAGGCTTTGCAAAAAATTGTTGACACCCTGCGCAAAGGTTCTTACGCGATGGTCGTAGGATCCTACACGCTAGTCAATGAAAAGCTCAAACCCATCCCGCCGGGGTTGATTGATCATCGGGAGTGGACGCCGGTCAACGGTCACAACAATCTTTTACGCGTAAACGGCATGGGCGCGCCGCGCGCTTTTGACACGGGCATTCTACGTCAGATAGGATTTCCCAATGTGAGCTACGGTGAGGATTACGCCGTCGCCCTGCGGCTGACGCGTGAATATAAAATCGGTCGGATTTTTGAAAGTCTTTATCTGTGCCGCCGCTGGAAAGATAACACCGACTCGAGTCTTTCCATCGAAAAGCAAAACCGCAACGATTATTATAAAGATAAACTGCGCATGATGGAAATTCAGGCCAGGCAATTAATAAATTTTAGGGGACGGTCGCGTGACCTTCAGGTTCTTGAAACCACCAATATGGATGGCAAGATCGTTCACCATGATAAATTTTTAAAAAGTACGATATTTGCGCAATTTCCTGCAAAAGAAAATTTAACACTCCCCTCGCTGTGCCGGGATCTTTTTGATTCGCAAAAGAAAAGCTGGCCAAGGTTTGCCGCCGCCTGCCGTAGTCTGGCTTTCGTTCAGGAGCGAAAGCTTTCCTGCAACCAATACAAAATCACTTTGCAATATAATCCTGCCCGCGTTGTCAGCGGAGGCGCCGCCGTGGACAAAGAATCGATCAAAAAGCGGCCTTGTTTTCTATGTGCCGACAATCGTCCCGCCCAGCAGTCCGGTATCCTGTATCGCAACGACTATGTGATCCTCTGCAACCCCGCACCAATTTTCGACCGGCATTTTACCATTGTATCGCTTGAACACCAGCCACAGGAAATTACATCATCTCTTAGTTGGCTCTTGCAACTGGCTGCAGACGCAGCACCGGATTACACTGTTTTTTACAATGGTCCGGCCTGCGGGGCATCCGCGCCCGATCATTTACATTTCCAGATGATTCCGGCGGATGCACTCCCTTATTTAAAGGAATCAAAGCACCTTCCGCCAGTCAAACCTTCTGTCTCCGTCCGCGCCAATTTTGAAAAAGAGATTGACCGGTCCGTTATTGTTCTTGCGTCTAAAAATATGAAGTCTCTGCAATTGCGTTTTCAACGCCTGCTGAACATATTCAAAAAAAAGTTGGGGATAAATGACGAGCCGCCGATTAACATTCTATGCTCTTACGATGGTGAATGTTGGATGCTTACCGTTTTTTTACGGAGGAAGCACCGTCCCGATGCCTACTTTGCCGAGGGCGAAGAGAGAATTTTTATCTCGCCCGGAGCAATTGAT
>CAZOPH010000134.1:0-4652 GCA_964581635.1 uncultured Smithella sp. | reverse complement strand
TCCCGGTATGGTCATCAACAGGACCAATGCGCTGGCGGTTAGAACCCACGCTGTATCTCCCGAATTCATAATAACGACCTCCTTAGATGAATTTTCTTACGGCTTTTCTTAGCGCAAGGAGGGTGCCAAGAATACATGCATTGATTAAGTGTATGGAATAATTGGTTTAATGTCTATATTTTATTGATGCAAATTAAAACAATATTGTATCAACGATAAAAAGCAGAGACTAAAATGTGGGCACTTTTCTTATTAAAATGAAAATTAACAATGTCACGTGACGATCATAAATGTTCGATTTTGCACTTTGCAAGAACCGAATCAAAAGAATATAAAGATGTATATTGAACGTTTCTGGCACAATAATTGAACAAATATAATTTGGTAAGTTCAAAAGCGTTTACCGGATCATGTCTTGATATTGAAGAGAGAGCTTCTATAGTTGTAAAGAATCGGTATTGCTTGTTATTTTTGGATATAAATCATTGCCAAATGTGGCATTACAAATCAGCAAGCAATTTTAATGAGAACAATTTTGTACTATAAAAATAAAAAGAGGGCATAAACAATATGACACCGTACGCTCGCGTCAGTACCGGAATGAATGGATTGGATGAAATACTTAATTATCTGCAAATGGGTGATAATGTCGTCCTTCAGGTTGACGATATTGAAGACTACAAAAAATTTGTCGATCCTTATGTAAAAACCGCCCTGGCTCGCAATCAGCGCTTGGTCTATATGCGCTTTGCCAACCACCCTGCCCTTCTGGAATCAAACAAACAAATTAAAGTTTATAAACTGAACGCCAACAAGGGTTTTGAATCTTTTTCCACCCAGGTCCATAACATCGCTCGAGATGAAGGACGCGATGTGTTTTATGTCTTTGATTGTCTGTCCGATCTGCTAATGGCCTGGGCGACGGATCTGATGATCGGCAATTTCTTTGTCATCACCTGCCCCTACCTGTTTGAATTAAATACGGTGGCCTATTTCGCAATCTTACGGAGCCGTCACTCTTTCAAGACCGTGGCGCGGATTCGCGAAACCACGCAGGTGCTGCTGGATGTCTATAATAACAAGGGCAAGCTCTGTGTCCATCCTCTTAAAGCATGGAAACGATATACACCAACGATGTATTTGCCTCATGTTATGGAAGGTGAAAAATTTGTCCCGATCTTAAACAGCGCGGATGCCGCAAGCATCCTATCCTACCTGACGGATAAGAACGCCACCAGCGGCGCGCGCAATCTCGATTACTGGGACCGCATATTCCTCAAAGCCACGAACATCCTGGAAGACCCGGACGCCGTGAAAGAAAAGCAGGAGATGGTGGAAACCCTCTCGCGCGTGCTGATCGGACGCGAAAAAAGAATGTTGTCACTGGTTAAGGAATATTTCTCTTTGGAAGATCTGTTGGAAATCAAGAAACGCCTGATCGGCACCGGGTTTATCGGCGGCAAATCCGTAGGTATGCTGCTTGCACGAAACATCCTGCGCAAAGACACGACCTTTGATTGGAACGCCGAGCTGGAAATACACGATTCTTTCTACATCGGGTCCGATATTTTCTACTCTTACATGGTTCAAAACGGCTGGTGGAAGCTGCTTATGGTGCAAAAGACCGATGAAGGATATTTTGAGGTAGCGCATGAGCTAAAAAGCAAGATGCTGCAAGGTGTCTTCCCTGATGAAGTCAAGGAGCAGTTTCAACTCATGCTGGAATATTTCGGACAATCGCCGATCATTGTGCGTTCCAGTTCGCTTCTGGAGGATGCCTTCGGCAACGCCTTTGCCGGAAAATACGAAAGCTATTTCTGCGTCAACCAGGGAACGCCCGAAGAACGCTACCGCCATTTTGAAGAAGCCGTCCGGAAAATTTTCGCCTCCACCATGAACGAAGACGCCCTGACCTACCGACTGCAACGCGGCATGGCCCAGCAGGACGAACAGATGGCGCTGCTGGTTCAACGCGTTTCCGGTTCTCACCGCGATACCTATTTTTTCCCCGATCTGGCGGGCGTCGGTTTGTCTTACAATACCTTCGTCTGGCAAAAAGGCATGGACCCGAAAGCCGGCATGCTGCGCATTGTTTTTGGCCTGGGGACAAGAGCAGTCAATCGCGTGGAAAATGATTATCCTCGTATCGTCGCGCTTGATGCGCCTCTGACCAAGCCTTATGCTAAACAGGAGGACATTAAGCGATTCTCCCAGAGCGAAGTGGATATTCTGAATCTGCAAGAAAATAATTTTCAAACACTTCCGGCAGCCGACTTGCTGACGGATTCGATCGAAACGCACCTGGACATGATTGCAACACGCGATGTTGCTGCATCCGAATACATGCAATCTCTGGGTAAACCGGTAAAAGACGCCTGGATTCTGACTTTCGACGAGTTGCTCGAGAACACAGCATTCGCCCAGACCATGTCCAACATGCTTAGAAAATTGGAGCAGGTTTATCGTTATCCGGTCGATATTGAATTTACGGTAAACTTTAATGCTCAGGGCAAAACTCAGATTAATCTTCTGCAATGCCGCCCCTTCCAGACCAAGGGCCACTATAGCCGGGTAGAACTGCCGGAAAAGATCAGCAAGTCAAAGATTCTGCTGCAACAGGAAGCCAATTTCATGGGCGGCAGCATCTATCAGGCCATATCCCGCATCATCTACATTGACCCCAAAGGTTATGCCGGATTAAGTCTTTCCGAAAAGCATGAAGTCGCCAGGCTTACAGGCAAATTAAATAAACAGATCGGCAGGCGCGAAGTCATGCCAACGATTCTTCTAGGACCTGGACGATGGGGAACCACAACCCCGGCCATGGGTGTTCCCGTCAAGTTTTCGGAAATTAACAATATAACGGCCATTGGCGAAATAGCTTATCAAGACGGTTCGCTGATTCCTGATTTGTCTTTTGGCACGCATTTTTTTCAAGACATGGTGGAAATGGATATTTTTTATATGGCCATCTATCCCGAGAAGAGCGATGTCCTTTTCAATACCGCCTGGATGAAAAAACAGCCCAATATCTTGACGGATTTGATGCCGGATGATGCACGCTTCGAAAACATAGTGCATGTATATGATGTGCGGGCGAAGGATTTACGGCTGCTTTCGGATATTGTGACGCAGAAAATGATTTGTTTTCTTGGAAAATAGAATGTATCTAAAGAAAACCCGCAAGGTCATCTACTGAAAAATGAGGGTATTTCGAACATGGAAACATTTCTTTCCATAGCCGTTGGAATCGGTCTTGCCGCGGCCTGCGGTTTTCGGATTTTTGTCCCCTTGCTACTGATGAATCTTGCGGCGCTTTCCGGACATCTTGTCCTGCCTTCAGGATTTGCCTGGATGGGGAGCACTTACGCGACCATCGCTTTTGCCTCGGCAACGGTTCTTGAAATTATCGGATACTACGTCCCCTGGTTTGATCACGTATTGGATACGATCGCGACACCGGCCGCGGTTGTTGCCGGAACGGTAACTACGGCTGCCGTAGTCACGGATATTTCTCCGTTTCTGAAATGGACGATGGCGCTGATTGCCGGCGGCGGCATAGCGGGATTGGTTCAGGCATCAACCGTTGCCCTGCGTGCCAAATCTTCTCTGACAACCGCCGGGACAGGCAATCCCATTTTTTCCACTCTGGAATTGGCAGGCGCCATTGTCACAGGGTTGCTGGCTATTTTTGTTCCCATCATTTGTCTGATTCTCATCGTAATATTTTGTATTTGGGTCCTGAGAAAGGCAGTTCGATTCTTCTTGAAGCGAGTCAAAAAAACGGAATCAAAGGGATAAGACCCCAAAAGGACTTCGTATTATTGAAGATTAAATGACGTTTATGCCATAAACGTCAACCCGGCAGAATTCTTTAAAGCCGGCCTGCTGATAAACACGCAAGCCGTCGGGTGATGATTGCAGCGTGGCGTAGCGCGCGCCGGCAATTTTGGCGAAACGCATGGTTGCCTTTGTTAAGGCCTGGCCGAACCCCTTTTTTCTCTGACCGGCGAGCGTTGTGACAAAATAGATACCACCGACATTGCCGTTCAAGAACAATAAAGACGTGGCAACCGGCTTTCCATTCAGGCAGGCCAGAAAGAATTTTTGCGGCGATTCGGTACTGAGATTGAATGTACTGACGAAGCGATGATACTGTTCTTTAGTTTCATGTGGAAAATCAAAGCCGGAAAAAGAAACTTCTTCCCACAAATTCAGTTCTTCTTTATTTCTCACGTGCATTATAGAGACAGCCGTCTCACAGGTTGCTTCATCGGACAGCAGGGTCAAATCCGCAAGCATGGACGGAATACTGTTGATAAAGGAAAACCCTTTCGCCCTTAGCATTTTAATTGTGTTAGAAGATTGTGAACTCGGGAACACCCACCACCAGAAAGGGAGGCCGGCTTGCTGAAAATCTTTTTGGATATCTGCAATCGCTTTGGCGTCATCTGCCGTCATGGGTTTTTCACTCCACGCCATGTTAAGATCGGCGGATTCAATACCTGTCTTCATCGCCCATATCGAGTCGCTTTGATATAGAGACGAGTTGAGGCTTCCCCAGTAGCGGCTGTTGGCAAAGAAAGTGTTTTCAATTAGGGATATTGAGGACATGTGCAATCAATCAGCAGCAGTTACGAGGCAATTCGGGC
>CAZOPH010000133.1:0-4657 GCA_964581635.1 uncultured Smithella sp. | reverse complement strand
CGTTTCCGCATACTCTCTCAGCGAGCGGGTAAGCTCTTCTTCCCTTGATATATCCTGCAGGGTTTCAATGGCCGCAATAATACTGCCGTCTTCATCATAAATAGGCGCCGCCAGGAAATACAGGTAACGGCTTTGACCGCCAAGGTTTTCAAAATAGTCCGTTGCTTCGTAAGCGCCGATCACTTTGTCAGATTTTTTGACCTTCTTACTGCCATAGTATTTACTCAGGCCTTCTATGTCATTATCAACAATTAAATCGGCTATCATGGGCCTGGTAACGGAATAAAAAGGGAAATAATGTCGTCCCGTACCAACCATATCATCTGCTGAGTAACCGGTGAGCTCCATGCAGGCGCGGTTCCATAAGATGACTTGATGTTCTCTGTTAATGACAAAGATGGGGATGGGAGATCCCTCAATGATGCCGTCTATTGTTTTCTTTTCTCTCAACAGCTTTTCTCGCCAGTCTTCTCGCTCTTTGAGCCTCTCCTGCTCTTCTCGCAATCGTAATCGTTTGCCTTCGCGGAAAGCAAAATAGATGCCGACAATAACCAGACCTAGAATCAGCACGAAGGCACTGAACATGGTGTAAACAAATGTGGTGCGCACAGGAGCTATGATGCTGCTGTAACGTGCCTTCACCATGACAAACCATCTATTTCCAGCAATCTGAATGGGGTAGTACGCAATGACGCTTTTTTCTATCTTGTTGTCGCGCTGCAAAACTTTTGCACTCAGGAGTCTGCCGCCCTCTGGAGAGAATATGATCGTGTTTCCGCGGTCATCATGCACCAGATCACTGGTGTTCTTACCGATAAAAGGCGAATAGGGGTGTATTAATATCCGTCCTTGTTCATTCACCAACCACAAGTCTCCCAGTTGATTATCTTTGATTTGCTTTTCACACGTATTAATTAATTCAGTCAGTGAAAAAGAAACCATCCACGCACCGGCAAAAATGTTATTCTCTCGCCAGATAGGATAGCCCCAGATTAAATACCGGTTTTCGGTTTGAGCCATGGAATCTTTTGGAAGGTTGTCTGATGGAACTATATTCAGGTAGTGCCTTCCGTGAAGTTTCAATGCTTGAAAATGGCTGGTTAGATCAACAGCAGGAAGGGCGACCTCTGGCAAAATTTGCCTTATTCTATTATCGGAGTCAAAAACCATCACCGCATCGATCGTTTTTCCCCAAATCGAATAAATCACCTCAAGTTCGCGATGATCGTCCTGCGTCAGTTTTTTTCCGCTGGGATCAAGGTAGGAAAATAAAACAATATTCCTTTCAACCTGTGAAAAAATCTCCGCCAATCTCACCGACGCGTTTTGAGCGGATGCCAGTTGTTGGCGGCTGAATAAATCAGCCATTTCTTTTTCACGTGCATTGTTGACCGTCCAAGCCAGCAGGAGAATCAGGAGAATAACAACGATGCTGGACAACCAGATACGTACTCTTAATGCTTGATACAGAAGCTTGTATGCCTTTCTGAGCAAAGTCACTTAATCTTTATTTCCCTTATCCTTTTCATTTTGAGCGAGTTTGATACCGATTAAAACATAAACCAGGATTGCTGCTGTCAGTGAAATCAGCAGCTTTGCCAGACCACTTTCAATCTTTAAAAGATAAGCACAGATTATCCAGACAACCGGATAAGCAATGACGGTTAAAATTTCTTGCATGATGATCCCTTGTAAAGTGACTTCTTGATATTTTGTAACTTCGTTGCGAATTGTTTTTAATCGTAACGACATTGACGTAAAATTTCAACAGAAATATAAAAATGATTTGTTACGGTCTATATGGAATGAAAATTTAATTCTCTCAGCATTTGTTTGGTTGAATGTTTTATGTCAAGCGATTGAACAAAACATTAAATCGGTTGCTAACTTTCAAATTAATCCCTATTCTGTTTAAGCAAGACATTCTTCTTTTTTATTTTTTTTCACGCCACTGCAGAAAAACGAATTAAAGGAATCTCAACAAATTAGGTGCCCGTTTTTTTGATTTCTGAATTTCGTCAATCCAGTTTTTAAAAATAAGCTTTGATGATTGAAGACATGGCACATCTCGTGCATTAAGGTCGAGCCGATCGACATGGATGTTAATTCCTCTTTGCGTGGCAAGAAAAATATGCTATGCAATTAAAGGAATAATAATAAATAACATGTTAGGAAAGGAGTCAAATAATGTCACACAATTTTGGAAAAACACTTTTAACAGTTTTCACATCGGTAGCAGCCCTGCTGTTGTCGAGCCACCTTGCTTTTGCGGCGGATGCTATTCCGGTTGGCGGCGAGTCCTACATTAAAGTCATTTTTGCCGTAGGCGCAATGATCGGTGCCGGTCTGGCCATCGGTCTGGGTGCAATCGGCGCAGGCGCAGGCATTGGTAATGCTGCAAACGGCGCTTGTCAGGCAGTGGGAAGAAATCCCGGCGTTCAAGGCAAGATCATGATGGTTATGCTCGTTGGTATGGCCATGGCTGAATCTATCGCCATTTACGCTCTGGTTATTTCTCTGATCTTATTGTACGCCAACCCCTTTAAGGCTTTCTTTTTGGGTTAATGCTTAAATAAATTAACTTTAAAATTAAGAAAGGTTAGGGGGAACTCATAATGTCAGAAGCTAAAAAGGATAAGAAATCATTACCTGTTGCAGGTGTATTCTTCCTGCTTATCGTAATCCCCTTATCACTGATGGCGTTTTTAATCGCTAACGGCATGTTTAAATTGGGGGTTACTATAAAAGAGAGGACTGTTAACGTTCTCGATAGTAAATCTCAGGAAGATATAAAAGCGAGAGCCGTCAATACAGCAAATGTGGTTGCTGGTTTGCTCAATGAATGCAAAAAAGATTTACAAGTTGCAACAATCATTCCCTCAACAGAAACTGTTTACAAACAGTTTATTTCTGAAAATCAAAAACCACTCTGGGTGAGTAGTGATGGTAAGATCAAGCAGGTATTGGTCCCGCTATACAAAGAAATGGTTCTGATTGATAAAAACGGCAACGAACAAATTAAAGTCATTGACGGTCAGGCGGTACCGAAGGGAAAACTGGTTAATGTCAGCAATCCGGTTAATACAACCTATAAAACAGAAGATTATTTTGCTAAAACAAGAAAACTGAACAAAGGCGAAATATACGTATCTCCGGTTACCGGCTGGTATGTAAATAAGGCGGCATTTGACAAAGGAGAGAGATTTAGAGGAGTTGTCCGTTTTGCAACACCGGTATTCAATCAAGATGGCTTCGCGGGTATAGTTGTGCTGTCTCTGGACTATCGTCACCTGGCCCAGTTCACCGATCAACTGGTTCCTACGCAGGCGACACAGGTCTTTGAAACAAATGCTTCCAGTGGTAATTACGCTTATATGGTTGACCATCGCGGTTTTGTCGTTTCCCATCCCAGTGATTTTCATATTGTCGGACTCAACCCAGACGGAACAACTGTTCCAACTCTTTCTGCTCAGAACGCAACAGAGCTAGCAAAGAAAGGTGCAGAAGCATTGAATATGTTCCAGTTGGGCTTTTTGGATCCCAATATATTTAATATTGCGAAAGAGGCGGCAACAGGTAAATCAGGAATTTTTATGTACAAATTTTCCGGAAACACCAAGTTTGTCGCCTATGCGCCGATTAAGTTTTATGCGTCAAATCTTCCCGAACCTGCCGGTTTTGGCTGGATAGGCCTTGGGTTGGAAGTTGAAAAATATAACGAAGCGGCACAAAAGGTATCGCAAAACATTGAAAAGGAATCGAAAGCCTGGACGGCAACGGTTATCTTAGTCCTTATCGCTGCCATGGTTATTTTGTTCTTCATTATGATCATATTGGTTCGTGGAATTACCCGTTCGTTGCGTTCGGATGTTCCAAGAGGTTCGGAAGGTGATTTAGCAGGACTAGATGACGATGATGACGACAAGTAATTGACCTTAATTAAATTAACCAAAAGGCCGAATTTCGATTCGGCCTTTTTTATTTACCTTGACAACCATAAGTTTTTTCTTAATCATATTCGTCAAATCTCATTAAAAAGGAGAGCTCTATGGAACTTTTTTTGAATTTTTTTCCCTTCTTGCATTTGGTTGCATTGATTGCCGGCGGTATTGTTCTCCTCATTGTAAAAAGAAAATATCCGAAAGTTCGCAACTCTGAATTAATCATCGTATTCATCCTCTTCTTCATATTGGTAGCGATTTTTACAGAGCCAGGACTAGACTTGATAAAAAAATTAATAAGTCTTATTCAAGTAGATTAAATGATGTCTATTTAACAGCTCACCAGGCATAAAAAGTTTGTTCAACGCGGTTTCTATGTTCATATTTTGATGTAGAGTAAGTGAAATGAAGGGTTACCTGATAGGGAAAAAGAAACCAGAGGAAGACAGTAATCGTTTCAGCAAGCTGAGCGGAGTTTTAATGTTATCAGCCTGGGGGCTCGCAATGGTTGTGTCCTCATTCCTGTTCCTCTATCTCGGTTATCTTGTGGATGAGATATTGGGAACGACACCGAATTTCATGCTTGGTTCTTTTTCTCTGGCAATCGGTCTCTGTGTCTGGAGACTTTATAAAGAAGCGAAGAAAAGAGGACTGGGGTTATAAAAATTATATTAAACAGGCACAAGAGAAGGTCATAAGCCGAGTTCTGTTCCACG
>CAZOPH010000132.1:0-4741 GCA_964581635.1 uncultured Smithella sp. | reverse complement strand
TCAATGAGCTTCACCTGCGTGTCAGAGATCGGAAGGCCGATGGAACTTGGCTTTTTGGTTCCATAACGGGGGTTGACGAGCATGACCGGTGACATTTCGGTCATGCCGTACAGTTCGATGAAATTGCCTTCGCCGATAATCGTTTCCAGGTCCTTGATGTACTCGGCGGGGAAGGGGGCCGCAGCACTGAGAAACCATTTCAGGTGACTCTTCAGATTCAATTTCCTGAAGGCAGGCTGTTTGAGGAGTTCGAAATAAACGGTTGGTACGTTGACCACAAAAGTCGGTTTGTAGGCCTTCAGAGACTCAATGAGGAAATGGGAGTCACGCGGGTTGGGTACGCAGATCTGCGTGATGCCGTTAGTGATGCAAAATCCGCCGAGTGCTAGCCCGGCAATATGAAATAGCGGAAAGGCCGAAAGCGCTATGTCATCGGATTGGATGTCCAGCCATATCAGGGTCTGATGACGGTTGCTCATATAACTGCGCTGGGTCAGCACAGCTCCTTTTGACGGGCCGGTGGTGCCTCCAGTGTACATCATGAAGATCATATCGTCAAAACTGCGCTTTACTTGCACCGGGTCGGATTTTGATTCATTCATGACGTCCATGAACCGTTTCACGCTCTTGCCGGGGATAGGCTTCACCTCCGCCGTGGGGATCTTTTTAAGGAGCTTGCCAAGGAACCGTTTGATACCCGGGAGGAAATCGGCGATCTCTGTGACGACTACCGTGGTGAAGGGTGCATCGGCCGCCACCTCGGCGATCTTTTCGAAGAGGATGTCCACGGTAATGACGAGCTTCGTGCCTGAGTCGATTAATTGATGCTTCATCTCAGCTGCAGTGAGGAGCGGGCTCAGCCCCGTGGATATGCAGCCGGCTTTCTGGACGCCGATGAAAGCGATGTAGTTTGCCGGGATGTTCGGCATGTGGAGCCCCACTACATCGTCGGGACGGAGGCCGCTTGCTATGAGGAAATTGGCGAGTCTGTTGGAGAGCGCGTCAACTTCTTTGAAGCTCAGAGATCGTCCCATGTAGATGAGTGCCGTCTTATCCGGGAATTTCGCAACAGTCTCTGCAAATTTTTCGGCAAATGTTTTTTCCTCGTACTTCAGGTTGGGTGCAACATTCTTGTCGTATTTCTTCAGCCACGGCCTTTCCGAATAAGCATCACTCATAATATTCCCCTCTCTGTTGTAGTGAAATAATCGTGAAGATGGCAACCCAATAGGATTCCCCCTGCAATAAGCGAGATGTGATGGTGAATACGGTTTAATGTTTGCTGGGAAACTTATATCTTATTATTTACTTCTGTCAATAAATATTCCTCTAAAATAATAGTTGCAACATGGAAGTAATCATGCTCAAATGAACTTGGAATTTGATGAATCGGGGGTAAGAACCATGTCCAAGATAACGATCACGCGCAAAGGTTTTGATGAACTGCTTTTTAATGCCCTTACGGCGGTGTATGCCTTTGAAAGGGACAAGGTGAATCGTTTTGAGTTGTCTTATGGGCAGATTTATCTCCTCCAACTATTGCGACGACAGACGCCATCCAGGATGAGCGATATTGCTTACCGGATGGGTATGCCTGTGAGCACGGCTACGCGTTTCGTTGCAAAAATGGAAAAAATGCATTTCCTGGAAAGGATAAAGGACGAGAGCGACCGCAGGGCAATCCTTGTTTCCCTGAACGATAAGGGCAAGAAGGCCGTTAAGGCGGTTGAGGATCACTCTTTCAGCATTCTTTCTTCCAACCTCAAAGATTTTCCCAAAGATGATATTGATGCGTTTATGAAAACCGCGAAGTGTCTGGATAAAATTCTCAGCACAAGATCCAGAAATAAAGATGCAGCAAACACCGGTAAATAATTTTGGAGGGAGACGATGAAAGATTTAAAGGGTAAGGTTGCTCTTGTTACGGGGGCGGCGATGGGTATGGGCAGGAGTCTGTCGGAAGATCTTCTCAGGGAAGGATGCAGCGTTATACTCGTGGATGTAAACCAGCAGGAACTTTTGAAAACGCAACAGGCGCTTTCGACCATGGGGAAGTGTGCGCAGTTTGTTTGCGATATCTCCGACAGAAAGGCGGTTTACCAACTGGCTTCGCAGGCGGAAAAGAAATTCGGTCCGGTCGATATACTGGTTAACAATGCCGGTATCGTCAAGGCGTTGGAGCTTCTTGATCTTCCTGATGACGCCATTGAAAAAACAATCAACATCAATCTGACGGCTCAGTTCTGGACATGTAAGGCGTTTCTGCCTGCCATGATCAAAAAAGGGCAGGGGCATATTGTGAATTTTGCCTCCGCCGGCGGGATCCTTGCCCTACCCAATCTCTCCGCCTATTGCGCGAGCAAATTCGGCGTTGTGGGCTTTTCCGACGCACTTCGCCAAGAGATGAAGAAGCATAAATATAATATCGGCGTTACATACGTCTGTCCTAACACGGTGAACACCGGGATGTTCGAAGGATCAAAAATGGTTGCCGGTACCAAGATGCTTTCCGCCTCCGATGTGACCAAAAAAGTGATCAAGGCCATTAAAAACAACAAGGCTATGGTTGCAGTGCCGGATTTTCCCGTGAAAATACTGACGCCTCTGACCAAGGTTCTTCTTTCCATTAATGCAATGGACTGGTTGAATAAAGTCATGGGCATGGCCACATGCAACGACTCATGGAAAGGCAGAAGCTGTTCAAAATAAAATTGGGAGGTCATGCAATGAAAGCATTAAAAAATGTTCTGATTGTTGTCGTCGTTTTAGTTTTGGTAAGTGTCGTGGTGACGGGAATCAATATCTTTCAAAAAGGTGGGAAGTACGATGGAAGAAGCATGGAAAAGATCTTGGGCGTTGCGCCGGAAAAGGCGACAATTGACGATATCAAGAAGCTGAGCAAGGCGGAGGTCTTTCAGCTTTTCTATGCCGCATCCGAACCATCTTTTCAGGAACTGAAAGGCGAGTATATTGCGGCGACGATCGATGTTGGCATCATGGCAACCAGTGCCGGATATTATACCCATCACTTCTTCGGCCCGGGGCGCTGGGAGGGCAAGGTCTTCAACCCCATCGAAAAAGACAAGGGCTACGGGTATAACATTTTCAAAGACGCCGAAGGCAAGATCTACCGGACCCGTAAAATGGATACCGAGATCGGGCCGTCAACGCAGGACGGCAAGCCCGCCTTTAAAATTAATTACAGCGCCTACAATTCCGGTACGGTAAACTCCATGCGAGACGAGATCCGCAAAATCAATGACCATCTTTTTATCGGCATCGGATACATGGGACTGGGCGGAGGATCGATTAATCCTGCGCCATTCGTGCTCATAGGTCCCGCGAAGGAATGGGTAGGCGTCGATAAGCAGTAAAGGCAGTCTGTCTGCTCATCCGGATGGTGTGCTTACTCGCCCGGATGCGCAGGCCATCCTGGAGGGGTATTATGAATTTTCTGAAATACGGTCCCAATAGAAACTTTATCATAAACGCTGTCAAACTCGGGTGGCCTGTCATTAAAGCCGGAAAACGGCTCAGCAATGTTCCTATCCTCAAGTGGCTCATTTACCCTTTTTTTATGAGGCCATATAACGAAGTCAGTTCTATTCCCCTCAACATTGAAGTACAGAGACCGGAAAGCGTGGTTATGCCCCGACGTATTGTTAAAAGACTTCTCGCTGATGTGGAGGATATATTTATCTTTGACGAATGCATCTGCAGGAGACATAACAAAGTCTCAACACCACCGCAGACAATCGGGTGCATGGCTTTGGGGCCCGCCATTCGGCGCATCCACCCCAGCCATGGGAAAATGGTCACAACTGAGGAAGCGTTTCATCACGTGGATCGTGCTGCCGAAGCAGGATTAATTGCTAATTTCGCCCATGTGTGGATTGACCCGGCCGCTTTTCACACGAGATTTCATGATCTCATGTTCATCTGCTACTGCGATGACACCAACTGTCTGTACCGGACTTATGTGCAAAACAGAGGTCCTTCCTTGCAAGGCGCCTATCAGCGTCTCCCCGGCCTGTCTGTTTCCGTAGATCCCGGCAAATGCAAGGGGTGCGGCACATGCATCGAGCAATGTTTCCTGGCGGACATCTCTCTGGTAAATGAAAAGGCGGTCATTGGTCCGTCATGTGCCGGTTGCGGCCGTTGTGTGGAGCGATGTCCGAACAAGGCCGTTACTCTCAACATTAAAAATGAAGATACGCTCTATGCAGATCTTGTTCAATGGATCAAAGGCGTTTCTCGCCTGCCTATCAAATCAGTTGAGAAAGGAAGTGTGACATGAAAAAATTTATTTTTCTGACTGGTATATTAAATGTAATATTAGGTATCCTTTTCACCATGCCCTGTGTAATAAAACAGGCAGGTGTTCAGCCTCCCGACAACCCATTCTGGCTGATGTTCCCGGCCATTTTTCTCTTTTTCCTTGGTTTCATCCTGATATATTGCTCGAGAGATTTGAAAAACCGAGCCACCATTGTTTTCTGGGATGGTTTATCGCGTGTTGCGGCCTTTCTGGGTGTTTCGTGGTTCGGCCTGTTCGCTGGGATGGGGTACTTTATAGCGCTCGCTGCGTCTGCGGACCTGGTCATTGCCCTGGTATATTTTATCGGACTCCCTCGCATTTTGGGGCGCAGTTTTATGAGTATTCTTTTAGATCGGAATTTTTCAATCGTTCATGATTAAAAGTAAATGGTGTTGATGATGGGTAAAAGACCGAAATGGTATC
>CAZOPH010000131.1:0-4772 GCA_964581635.1 uncultured Smithella sp. | reverse complement strand
TCTTTTTTTTCTTCCACAGCGTCATCACATTCTTCACTTCATTTTCAATGAGCCGTGTGATTTCCGGCGATTGACGAATGCGTTGGGCATCGTAATCCGGTTCCTGTACCTGGCTGTAGTCCAGTCCGGCCATGGCGAGAATGATGCCGACATTGACGTAGGGGAGGGCTTTTTCGATGGAATACCCGCCTTCCAGCACAGCGATGTCCGGCGCGAGTTTTTCATTTAAAAGCGCGTAGCCCTGAGCGCTGAAGCTCATATTCGTGATCGGGTCGCTGTAATGGTTGTCCTGTCCCGCCGAGTTGATGATAATTTCCGGCTTAAATTCATCCAGAATCGGCAAAATGACATGGTCCAGAGCAAACAGAAAACCTTCATCCGATGTGCGGGGAGGCAGGGGAATATTAATGGTCGCGCCCAGTGCATTGGGGCCGCCGAAGTCATCCACAAAGCCCGTTCCGGGATAGAGGGTTCGTCCGTCCTGGTGCATGGAGATGCACAGGACGTCGGGATCGTTCCAGTAAATATCCTGGGTGCCGTCGCCATGATGACAATCCGTATCCACGACGGCGATTCTTTTGACACCGAATTGATGACGGATGTATTCGATCATCACGGCTTCAATATTAATATTGCAGAAGCCGCGTGCGCCGTGGGCGACGAGCATGGAATGATGGCCGGGCGGCCGGACCAGAGCAAAGGCGTTATCAACTTCGCCTGTCAGAACCTTTTGCGCGGCGGTGATTGCGCCTCCGGCTGAAATGAGATGAGAATTCGTTGTCAGGTTTTGCGGATTCGGAACGCAAATATGGCAGCGGTTGATATCGGCATACGTAGCGATGCCCGGTTTGTATTCCAGAATGTTGGGAAAATCCAGCAAGCCTTCTTCAAAAACCTGATCTTGGGTATAGAGCAGTCTCTCTTCGCGCTCCGGGTGGTTGGCGGATATGGCCCAGTCAAATGCCGGAAAAAAAATGAGACCGGTCTTTTTTTCTTTTTTAGGCATGTTTTTACCTTTCAGTGCCGGAAGAAATCAGTCCGGGTTTAATCTGAACTTTCACGCGGATATTTTTCCCCGTGGTACAAAAGTCTCGAATCATATTAAATTCCTGGGATTCGGTTACTTCCATGATGATATCCTGCGGCCTTGCGCCCATCCGGACGGCTTTTTCATAAAGCGCTTTTTTCCCGATCTCAACGGCGTCTGCCTTAGAAAAACTTCGGGGAACGCTTTGCACACAACCCTCTTCGCTAACGATGAGCTCTCTTTTTTCCGTATCCGCCAGGATCGTTATTTCAGCCGTTGTTCGGGCAACGGCCACGCCGAGGGCATTGGAGACTTCCGAGTGCTCCGGGATGGAATAAGGATAGCCCAGGTTTTGTGCTATAACGGGGGCAATTGCCGCGGGACCTCCCGCAACGTAGAGCATTTGAGGCCGGATGATTTTCCCCTCCAGAAGTTCATGGATGGTATAAACGGGTTTATTGTTGATTTCCACCAGAATCTGCCGGACATTGTCCGAAATCATTGCGGCCGTCTTTTCAACAATAGCGCGCGCCGCGTCCTGAACGCTCATGTGAAGTTTTTTGGCGATCAAGGCGATGGCGTTTTGGGCTTTTTGATAATCACCGAAATGAACAATTCCTTCCACGATCATGGCATCCGTGGGTGTGGGGAACGGCCCGTCCAATGCAGCGGCCGGTCCTTCCCGTTGCGGTCCAATTAAGATATCGCCTTTCTCAATTCTCACGACACTGTCGCCGCCAACGCCGATAGATTTCGTGTAAAGGCCGCGAATAAGCGTTTTGCGCCCGCTAATGGATACTCCGGTTGGTTCCAGAAGAGGAACGCCGTCGGCAAAGACAGAGATGTCCGTCGTGGTTCCGCCGATGTCCAGGGCAACGGCGTCTTCTCTGATGCAAGCGGTCGCCAGCACCCCCATGATGCCTGCCGCCGGGCCGGAGTGGATCGTCTGTACGGGACAATCCAGTGATTGATCAATCAGAATGGTTCCTCCGTCCGCTTTCAAAATATAAACGGGAACAGAAAGACCGATCTTGGCGACAAACTTTTGAACATCCTGGACAAATCCCCGATAAATATCATAAATGGCCGCGTTGAGATATGTTGTGGCAATGCGGCGCGGAAAATTCAGTTGTCCGGACAGGGTATGACCTAAAGAAATATTTCTGGAACCCTCCTGAAGCAGTTCGGCGGTATCCAATTCCTGCTGCGGATTACGGCTGGAGAATTTACCGACAATTCCAATCTGCTGAATTGAATTTTCTGAAATTTCGTGGCTAATATCTGCAATTTGCCGGCTGTTCACGTTTTTAACGGGGATTCCGCGGTGATTGACGTAACCTTTTACAAAATAAGTATCTTTACCCAGATTCAGAGTGGTTGGCGACAGACCGGGACCGCTCAACAAAACCATGGCCACGCGATTGGTTTTGTTCTGGACAATCGCGTTGGTCGAAATCGTTGTGCTCAGGACTATCCTTTTAATATCATTTGTATAATTATCTGAAATCAGCCGATCTGCCGCTTCCAGAAGCGAGGCCATGATATTCGTTTGATCCGTGAGCACTTTAGCCTTCTTGATCAGTTGGAAATTTTGAACCAGAACGGCATCCGTGTGAGTTCCACCAACGTCAATACCCAGTATCATTGCAGCGTCCTTTGATGTTAAATTTTGTTACCTATATATGTTTAAATTTATCTTGACAAGGCAAAAAAAAAGCGTATTGTCACGCATCATAAAGCTAGTGTGTTCATACACTAAAATTTTTGAAAGGAGGAATTGTCTAATGAAGAAGGTATTGGCCATTTTTGTTAGCGCGCTTTTGTTAGCTTCTCTATCAATTGCGGCAGTCGGCTGCAAGAAAGCAGAAGAACCGAAAGCCGAAGCTCCC
Organism: uncultured Smithella sp.; assembly: GCA_964581635.1. Taxonomy (GTDB): domain Bacteria; phylum Desulfobacterota; class Syntrophia; order Syntrophales; family Smithellaceae; genus UBA8904. Next base: position 1,856 of record CAZOPH010000131.1, on the reverse strand, counting down.
GCTGTTGAAGCGCCTGCAGCACCTGCAGCACCGGCAGCACCCGAAGCCCCTGCACCGGCAGCACCGGCAGCACCCGAAGCCCCTGCACCGGCAGCACCGGCACCTGCACCGGCAAAATAATCATATAATCAATTGCAGGATTATAGAACCGGGCAACCTTTGTTAACGCATAGGTTGCCCGGTTTTTTTGTGCCTTGACATCCTGATCTTCAATGCTAATAATATCAGCGAAATGAAAAATAAATCCAGGAGGTGACTTATGGCGGAAAGAGATTGGGATTTGGTGAAGGGCGTGGTGATTGGTGGTCTGATTGGCGCGGCTATCGGCATTTTGTTCGCTCCGAAAAGCGGCAAGGAAACCCGTCGGGATGTTGCCGAGAAAGCGGATGAGCTTTTGGCTAAAGCAAAGGAAGAATATGAAAAGGCGGCGGAAAAAAGCAAAGCAGCCTACGAGGCGGCTGTCAGGCGCCTGAAGGACGCCGAAGGAACCGCCAGAGAAAAAGCGGGAGACCTGGAAGGGAAAGTCAGTGAACTTGCTCATCAAGGCGCCGAGGTGATCGCGGAAAACACCAGCCGTTTAAAGAAAGCGTTGGACGCCGGAGTGGAGGCGTATCGGGAAGAAAAATATAAAAAGCCGGTTTGAGTCTTTTGTCGCACCCTTGCAAGAATTTTGCGTTTCTCGTTTAAGAATCGTTGGGGAGAAAAATTATGTATCTCGAAATCGGTTTGATTATTTTTGGTATCGCCCTGCTGTTGCTGGTATTAGCTTGTATTCCTATCCTGCTGAAATTGTGGCGCGCCGCGAGCGATGTCACAGTCACTTTGCAGGCTTTGAATGAGCGACTGCCGGCGATCCTGAAAAACATGGAAGAGATTTCCAACAATATCAATCATTCAACGACGGCGATCAATGGGGAAGTGCAGAAGTATGCCGTCACGGCTGAGCGGTTTCATGGTGTGATGAACCAGGTGGTCGGTGGCATGGAATTGCTTTCGCCGCTTGCTCTCAAGTTTCACTTCTTCCGTAAAACAACAGAGTTGATTCCCGTGATCAAAGGGGTAAAGGTTTTTCTCAATGTGCTGACCGGCAAGCAAAGGGTTTAGGACGACATGGCTAAAATGACATTTTCCAATCAATGGGGGCGTGTTGCCGTTTCCAAAAAGCCCCAGGGCGCCGAGTCGCAAAAATCCGTGGAAGATACGGTGCGGGAGATGAAAAACGCCGCCAAAGCCCCCGGCGGCGAGGACTATCGGGAAAAGTCTCTGAGTATTCACGGGCTGGTGTGCGCCCGTTGCGGCCGGGAATTTACAGGCGTCAACCGGCAGCTTTTAACCGTGCATCATAAAGACGGCAATCACCATCATAATCCTCCCGATGGCAGCAACTGGGAAAATCTTTGCACCTACTGTCATGAGGATGTTCACAGCCGGGAAGTCCTGGCCGAATATTTAGGAGATTCTACATCCAGCCGGGACGTCAATCTGGTCTATGGAGAAAGCCCGGCCTCGTCATCAGAATCCGGCGGCCTTCTGGCCCAAAAATTAAAGCAGGCGCTGCAAAAGAAAACTTAATTCCAGCCCCAAACCCGCAGGCGGCAAACCGTCAGAATAATGTGCCCGTTTTCAGCAAAGAAGGATTTTTGAATCGGGGCTTCCTTTCACCAGCTTGTCGCCCACCGACGTCCCGCAGTAAACGCAGCTGTAATCATATTTTTCGCCTTCGCTAAGAATCAGCAGCAGTCTTTTGCGCACCGGCACAGAGCGCCGGCATTGCGGGCAGAATAATTCCGTGGCATCAAAATCTTTATAGGATGGTTTCATTTTCCGTCATCCCTGTCCGGGATTTTTTTCCAGTT
>CAZOPH010000130.1:0-4806 GCA_964581635.1 uncultured Smithella sp. | reverse complement strand
CCGTCGGACATGGGAATAACACTGGCGCCGATTTTTTCGATGCCGTAATGCAGTCCCAAGCCACCGGGGAGCAGGCCATAACTAAAGGCGTTATGGACAATATCGTTTTTGGTTAATCCCGCAGCAACCAGAGAACGGGCGGTCAGGTCCGTCCAGGTTGCTATATCTCGTTTGGTATAACTGAACACGGAGGATCGTCCGGAGGTTCCGGTTGATGCATGCAGGCGGACAATGTTGCTCATCGGGACGGCAAACAGGCCAAAGGGATAATTATTGCGCAAGTCCTGACGGGTAATGAAGGGAAGTTTTTTTAGATCGTCGAGGGACCGAATATCGTCCGGCGAAAGTTTGGCGGCATCCAGTGATTTTTTATAAAAACCAACCGTGTGATAGACGCGTTGCAGGACCTGCTGGAGTCGTTTGATTTGCAAAGCTTTTAATGCTTCGCGTGGCAGGGTTTCAAACTCCTCATTGTAAATCATGGTAGCATCTCCCTTCTTACAGGTAGTGACTTTCAGGTCAATGCCTGTCTCAACGGGTTTCTGAAAATTGTGGAAAGTGCAGCCTGTTTCTAAATAGAGTTTAACAAAACTTCCCTTCTGTGGCAAGAAGCTTTCCGAATTTTTCCGGGGGGGGGTGCGTAATTTTGCAAAATCTACCAAAACAATAAATTATTCTTTGCGGAGAGCGGCCGGTTGTGTTACTTCAAAAAAGAATTTTTTTGCTGGGAATTGCATTTCACAGGCGTAACAATTTTTATTGGTTTTGAGAAAAGATGAAACTTACGATCAGCCGCAAACTGTTGTTGGGTTATTTGTTTATGGCGTTTTTGACTGTGCTGGCCAGCGCCTATGCGTTGTTCAGCCTTCAGAAGCTCAGCGGCGTGGCTTATAACATAACGAATCATCATTTTGTTTTGATGGAAAGCTCAAAAAAACTGATGGATATCCTGCTCACCCAGGAAAGCGCCGAAAAAAAATATTTAATTCTAAAAGATCCCGAGCTGGAGCGGATTTTCTGGCAACGCAGCAATGAATTTAAAGAAGAGTTGAACCGGACACGTAATTTAAAACTTGATCGCAACACAAAAAACACGGTTACCGAAATGGACGCACTGCAGGATCGTTTGCGGGAACTGTTCTCGGAAGAAATTATAATGGTGCAAAACGGTCAGTTGCAGGAAGCCCAGGCTATTTCCGATTCGGCAGGCAAGGCCATCATCGATAAAATGGCGGTAAAAATTCGAGGTATTCAGAAGAATATGGATCACGCCATAAACAATGAAATGAACCGGATCGCCAGACAGGGTTTAACGGCTGTACATATGACGATGGGATTGGGTTTATTAAGCTTATTCCTGGGAATTACTCTGGCGCTGATCATTACCCGCAACATCTCTAAACCGCTTCAGCAACTCCAGAAAGCCACCCGGTTGATTGCCGAAGGCAACCTGGATCACAAAATCGAGGCAAGGCGGAATGATGAAATCGGCGTTCTGGCGAAATCTTTTGCCTATATGACAAAAAGGCTCAAAGTCCTGGAAGCACTGAATCTTGATGCCAGTCCACTTACGGGGTTGCCGGGTAATCTGGCTATTGAAAACCGCATTGAGCAATTGCTAACCCAGGGGAAATTGTTTTCTTTATGTCAGGTTGATCTTGATAATTTCAAGCCATTTGCCGATAAGTATGGATATGCGTGGGGCAGCGAAGTCATTAAAGAAGTCGCCAAGATCCTGAAAGGCTATCTCAGCGAAGCGCAACTGAGAGAGGTTTTTCTCGGTCACATCGGGGGTGATGATTTTGTTGTCATTGGTAATCCGGATGACATTCAATCCATCTGTAAAAGGCTGGTGAATGATTTTGAAGGCCGTATCCTCAGTTTCTATGCGACGGAAGATGCACAAAACGGATACTTTGTTGGCAAAAATCGCCAGGGAATTGTTCAAAAATTTCCGCTGATCACGGTCACTGCGGCGATTGTTACGGATGATGGATCGCGTTTTAAAAACCCCCTCGACATGGCCCGATTGGTGGCGGAATTAAAGGAATACGCCAAAATGATGCCCGGCAGTAATTACGTAACCGAAGAATATGTAGAAAAAAGAAAATTATCACATCCGCAGAACTTACAAAGCACTCTGGAGCTGAACAAGTGTTGATCAATTTTAGAAAATTGATTTATTTTATGATTGTAACCATCATGTTGTCTGGCTGTTCAACAAAAGCAGTCGTAGATAACGCGAATGGGCGAACGGATACGGTGGAAAGATCAAGTAGTATCTTCCGTATAGAACCTTCGGATAGGGAACTTTTCGAAGACGCCCTATCCTATTTAAGTAATAACAAAAATGAACCTAATTATAATGAAGTAAAGGCCAGGCTGGAAAATTTAGTTGCGCAATTTCCAAACAGTAAATGGGTAGCTGGCGCCCAGGCTTTAATATCCAGTCTAGACAGGATTTCTACGCTACAGGGTCAATTAAGGCAGGAGAATCAAAAGCAGGTAAAACTGACAAAAGAAATTGAAGACTTAAGAGATAACAACAGACTGATAGAGGAAAAATACGCGGCGGAAATCATCAGGTTGCGGCAGGAAAATGAGCAGTTAAAGAATGATATCGAGCAATTAAAGAATCTGGAGCTTCAATTGGAGAAAAGAGAAAAAATGCTGCGCTGATTGAATAATGAAATTGATTTGTCCAGCCCTTTCTAAAAGTTTTTTCTATTTTTTAAATAGCGATCAACCAACAGAATACCCAGCGCCGTTTTCGCGTCACGGATCCGGCCGTGTTGCAGCATGTCAAAAACCTGATCCCATGGGGTCGGTATAACTTCAATAACTTCATCATCATCAGGGCTGAGTGGTTCGTAAACCAAGTCTTCGGCTAGAAAAAAATACATGTATTCATTGCAATAGCCAGGCAACAGATAACCCGCGTATAGCTCGGTAAGCCGGCCTGACCGAAATCCGGTTTCTTCTGCGAGCTCTCTCTGTGCGCACTCAGCCGGAGATTCCCCGTCGTCAATTGAACCGGCTGGAATTTCCAATAGTTGATCTTTGGTGGGGATGCGATACTGACTGATCAACAGTAATTCGGTTCTTTTGTTGACCGCTATGACGGCAACGGTCGGTTGATGGTCGATCCAGCTTTGCCGCGTCTTCTTTCCGTTGGCCAGTTGAATATCTTCTTCCCATACCGTAAAAATTTTACAGCAATACGTTTTGATCTTATGTTCCATGAAGGGGTTTGTCCGTTCTCAGTTCGTCTTGATAATGGCAAGCAGGTGCTTTTCGATTTCCTGCTTCGGTAAGGCGCCTACGAGGCGCTCGACGAGTCTGCCTTCCCGAAAAAAAAGCAGGGTGGGAATACTGCGAATGCCATACTGTGACGCGGTAACGGGATTTTCGTCCACATTCAGTTTGACAACCTTCACGCCATTGGCGTAATCCGATGCCAGTTCGTCAATGATCGGCATAACGCTTTTGCAGGGACCACACCAGGGTGCCCAGCAATCGACCAACACGGATGTTTCCGTGGTTAGCACTTCGCGGGCAAAGGAATCATCGTTAACCTCCAACGGTTTGACGTTCTGAGGTGCAATGACCAGAGGTTCCTTGCATTTGCCGCAAAGCGGTTTTGAATGCAGACGCTCCTCTGGCATCCGGTTTTTCGTTCCGCAATTGAGGCAACGGATGATCAAGTCATCAAGCGCTGCGTGACAATTGCCGCACGTGGGGCGTTTCTGGAATTTTTGTTTGGGTATGCGATTTTTCGTTCCGCAATTGAGGCAGCGGATAATAACATTGTCCGGCATAAACAGTTCCTCAAAACATCGAAGACATTATCTCTTTTTTTAAGTAAAAAGGCAAATTATATCGCAACGCTGACCTCTTGGGGCTTCAGGATGCGCACCAATTCCGAAGGCGGCATTTTCGCCAGCAGACCGCGGGCGCCCACATTGATCAAAATTTCCTGAAGATCGATAATGGATTTTTCCATATAAATACTCAAAGGTTTTTTGGTGCCGAAAGGTGAGGTTCCACCGACCAAATAGCCCGTATGTTTGTGAGCAATGTCCGGTTTGCAGGGCGCAATGGACTTGACGCCCAGAAATCGAGCCAGAGCTTTGGTCGAAACCTCTTTATCGCCATGCATGAGAATGATCAGTGGTTTGGCCGATTCATCCTCCATGACCAGAGTCTTAATCACGCAATGCTCATCGACGCCCAACTTAGCAGATGAAACTCTTGTCCCACCTTTTTCTTCATATGCATAGGTATGTATTGAAAAATCAGCGCCTTTTGCCCTCAGTGCCAAAATGGCCGGTGTTGATGGAATCTTTTCTTTCGACATGAAATAAATATAATGATGCTTTCTGGGAAAGGCAATGGCAGAAATCAGGATAAAGGTTCAGGACGCAAGGTGTAAGGTAAAAACATTTTACACCGCTATTTCTTAAACCTTCTTTATGCCTTTTTTTATACCTTAAACGTTGATAATCCTTTAAAGTTCAGTGTTGTAAAATAATCGTCCACGGTTTCGGCGCGGCGGATGAGCGTCACGGAACCATCTTCTCTCAGGAGCAACTCGGCAGAGCGGAGTTTGCCATTATAGTTGAAACCCATGGCGTAACCATGTGCTCCCGCGTCATGAATAACCACTATATTGCCCGGTTCCAGCTCGGGCAGCATGCGGTCAATAGCAAATTTGTCGTTATTTTCACAAAGAGATCCGGTAACGTCGTACATGAAATCATGGGATTGTTTTTCTTTTCCCACAACAGTGATGTGATGATAGGCGCC
>CAZOPH010000129.1:0-4858 GCA_964581635.1 uncultured Smithella sp. | reverse complement strand
ATGAACGAAATGATTAATTCCATTCGCTACGACCGGATGCCGAAATTTCGCGAAAAATACCGTAATATAGGTTGTTTATTAATTGATGATATTCAGTTTCTGGCGGGCAAAGACAGAACCCAAGAAGAATTTTTTCATACATTCAACACCTTACACGATTCCGGCAAGCAGATTGTCGTCACCAGTGATAAATTTCCAAAGGATATCCCAAATTTAGAGGGAAGATTACGATCCCGGTTTGAGTGGGGATTAATTGCCGACATTCAACCACCTGAAATAGAAACTAAAATAGCGATTATCGAAAAGAAAATGCAAGAAAGTAAAATTGAATTAACACCGGTCGTTGCTCATTATATCGCATCTAATGTAGAGTCTAATGTTCGAGAATTGGAAGGCTTTTTGATCCGTATTGCCGCTTATTCGTCTTTAACGAATAGAGAAATTAATTTGGACCTGGTGAAAGAAGTACTCAATAAACTAGTTAAGCATAATAATAAAGAAGAAGTGAGTGTAGAAGAAATTATTAAAGTGGTCGCAAGTCGAATGAATGTGAAAATTGCGGATGTTAAAGCCCACAATAAAAATAAGAATCTCGTTTTAGCGAGGCAAATTTCTATGTATCTTGCTAGAAAATTAACAAATTTATCATATCCTGATATTGGTCAAAAAATTGGCGGCCGTGATCATTCAACTGTAATCTATGCTAATAACAAAATTCTCAATGCCATGGCCTCTGATTTAAACTTTAAAAAGATGCTTCAGGAAATTGAAGACAGTGTTATCCACAAAATGTAGTAGGGAGTTACACATTTCCTCAACAAGGTTTTTAAGTGAAAAGTATTAAAATAATTAAAAAATAAATAGTAGTGAACATATCCACAGGGCTTATTACTAATACTAATTTTTTATATAAAGAAAAAAATAAAAAGAATTAATACAATGGGAGGTTAAGATGGAATTTAAAATCAACAGAAATACCTTTTTGGATGGTATTCAAAAAACCTTAGGTATTGTCGAGAAGAAGACAACAACACCCATTTTAAATAACGTGCTTTTAAAAACGGAGCATAACAAACTAAAGATCATTGCCACAGATCGGGAGATCAGTCTTATTTCAGATTATGACGCAGACATAGCGGAAAAAGGTGAAATTACCTTATCTGCTAAAAAACTTTATGAGATGGTCCGGGAAATTCAGGGAGATATTATACATTTTACAAAAAGCGCCAATAATATCGTCAAAGTGACGTGTCAAAGGGCTGTTTATAAAATACCCGGGTTGCCGGCGGATGAATTTCCCAGTGTTGCGGACAGCCAGAATGTGCAGTTTTTTAACATTCCGGGTTCAGCCATTAAAGATTTAATTAATAAAACAGCTTTTGCGATGGCTTTTGATGAAAGTAGGAAGAATCTTAATGGGATTTTACTTGAAACGTCTTCTGATGGAACAACTCATATCTGGAGGATGGTGGCGACGGACGGGCACAGGTTGGCAGTTGCCAAAGTAAATACAGTGGAACCCTGTCCTGAGATGACCAAGGGAATTATCATTCCCCGTAAGGGATTAATGGAAGTAAAAAAAATAACAGATGTTCATGAAAATGTAAGTATTGGCGTTCACAAAAATATGTTCGTGGTGAAAACCGAAAATACTATTTTAAAGGTCAATCTGGTTGATGCAGAATATCCTGATTATAAAAGAGTAATTCCAACAGAAAAAGGTGTAGGAGTGACTTTGGATAAAGAATCATTTCTGCATGCTTTAAGACGAATGAATGTTGTCTCTTCAGAACGTTATAGCGGTGTGATTATATCTTTCACCTCCGGGAAAATGACTCTTAATTCAACTAATTTAGATGTTGGTGAGGCAACAGAGGAAATTGACATCAGTTATACCGGGGAAGATATGGATGTCGGGTTTAATGTTAATTATGTTATCGATGCCGTTTCAGCAATTTCCGTAGACAGTGTTGTTATGGAAGTTGGTGTTGGATTAAAACCAACTTCCATAAAACCAGCGGAAGGCGATAATTATTTATGTATTGTGATGCCGCTAAAAATATAAAAATTTTATTAGATAGAAAATTCGAGATAGGAAGAGGTTTAAGGAGTTAAAAACTTGCCATGACAGAGATGTATAATGCCGATAGTATTAAAGTTTTAGAAGGTCTGGAGGCTGTCCGCAAAAGACCGGCCATGTATATTGGTTCTACCAGCAAAGAAGGATTACACCATTTGGTGTATGAAGTTGTTGATAATAGTATTGATGAAGCTGCGGCAGGGTTTTGCGACACGATTTCCGTTAAAATAAGGGTTGATAACAGCATTGTGGTTGATGATAACGGCCGCGGCATACCAGTGGATATTCATAAAACAGAAGGTGTATCGGCTGCGGAAGTGGCGATGACCAGACTGCATGCCGGTGGGAAGTTTTCCAATGATACCTATAAAATATCCGGCGGGCTACACGGTGTTGGTGTGTCAGTTGTTAATGCTCTTTCTAAAACTTGTGAACTGGAAGTGCGACGGGACGGAAATGTTTACCGGCAAACTTATAAAATTGGTGTTCCGGATGGACCATTACAAATGGTTGGAAAAACCAGAGGCCGCGGTACTAAGGTTGCCTTCTTGCCGGATGATGAAATTTTTGAAGAAACGGAATTCAGTTATGATGTCATTGCCAATCGCCTGAGAGAACTGGCATTTCTCAATTCCGGCGTCAAAATAACACTGGTGGATGAAAGATCCGACAAATCGGCGGAATTTTTCTATAAGGGCGGCATCGTTTCTTTTGTTGAGTATATTAACCGCAATAAAAAAGTGCTGCATAAAGATCCGATTTATGTCACCGGTGCTAGAGAAGATTGCGCGGTGGAAGTTGCCCTGCAATATAATGAAACCTATTTGGAAAATATATTCTCTTTTGCCAACAGTATTAACACCGTTGAAGGCGGCATGCACATGGTCGGTTTCCGGTCGGCCCTGACCCGTGTGTTTAACAACTATGCCACCAGTAATAAATTAATTAAAGACGGGAAGGAATCCCTGCGCGGTGAGGATTTGCGCGAAGGCCTGGCCTGTGTCATCAGTGTTAAAGTCAAAAATCCGCAGTTTGAGGGACAAACCAAAACAAAACTGGGCAACAGCGATGTAAAAGGTCTGGTAGAAGGTATTGTTTATGAAAAAATAGGATCTTTCCTGGAAGAAAATCCTTCAATTGCGAAACAGATTCTCAATAAATGTATGGAAGCGGCTCGCGCCCGCGATGCAGCGAGGCGTGCCCGTGAATTGACCCGGCGTAAAAGTGCTCTGGAAGTAGGTGCTCTTCCTGGAAAACTGGCCGACTGTCAGGAAAAGGATCCGGCATTAAGTGAGATTTATCTGGTCGAGGGGGATTCGGCCGGTGGTTCGGCCAAGCAGGGCCGGGATAGAAAGAATCAGGCTATTTTGCCGTTGCGCGGTAAGGTTCTCAATGTGGAAAAAGCGCGTTTCGACAAAATGCTGCAAAACGAAGAAATTAAAACGATGGTTACGGCTTTTGGCGCCGGCATTGGCACCGACGATTATGATATCAGTAAATTGCGCTACCATAAAGTCATTATCATGACGGATGCGGATGTGGACGGCGCTCATATTCGCACGCTGCTTTTAACTTTCTTTTTTCGCCAGATGCGGGAGTTGATCGAGAGAGGTCATTTATTTATTGCTCAGCCGCCGCTTTATAAAGTAGTGGAAAAGAAAAAAGAGCTTTACATCCAGAATGAAGAAAAAATGAGAGACTATATTCTGGAAAACGGTGTGGAGAAAGTAAACTTATTCATGGGCGACGGCAGTCCCTTTCCTGTTACGGGAAATAAATTATTAACCGTCATAAAAAAAATTACGCGTATCAAAGATCTGCTTGACCGCTTTGAAAAGGAACATCGTGACCGGAATATCATTCGTATCGCTGCCGGAGATCCGACTTTAACGGATGAGGCGTTCCAAAATGAAAGGGAGCTTTTAAAAATCGCAGGTAGAACGGTTGTTGCTCTGGGCAGTGATGTTGTTGCCGACTATCGTATTGATGACGATCCTGATCATGGCGGCTATAAAATAGTGTTCGACCTCAAAAATAACGGAAATATCTTTACCACCTGCGTGGACAGAGAAATTTTCCGCACGCCGCAATTTGGAGAAATCAGAAACTTATTAGGGCAGGTATCCGTGCTGGGGGAGGCGCCTTACCGCGATCAGCCGGATGAATCATCCGCGCCCATCATTATACCTACCGCTAAGGATCTGGTTGAATATATTATCAACCAGGGCAAGAAAGGTTTGACGATCCAACGCTACAAAGGCTTGGGTGAAATGAATCCGGAACAGCTCTGGGAGACAACCATGAATCCCGAAAAACGAACACTGCTGCAAGTGGGTGTCGAAGACGCAGTGGAAGCCGATGAAATCTTTACCACACTGATGGGCGATGCGGTGGAACCGCGCCGGGACTTTATTTTTCAAAATGCCATGAATGTTTCTAACCTGGATATTTAGTAAAGTCGTCATACCAGCGGAGGCCGGTATCCAGTTCAAGATAATCATGGATTCCGGGTCAAGCCCAGACAAAAAAAGTAGCGACCAGACATATAACGATTCAACCGGTCATTTTAGCCGGCTTGTATAGCAAGAGAGGAAGAAACAAAATGGAACGAGATATCCACCACAAGCAAACCTTGGTGAATATAGAAGATGAAATGAAGAAATCCTACCTGGATTACTCCATGAGCGTCATCATCGGTCGTGCTCTCCCCGATGTGCGTGATGGTCTGAAACCGGTGCACCGCCGGATATTGTATTCCATGTATGAAACGGGCTACCG
>CAZOPH010000128.1:3429-4902 GCA_964581635.1 uncultured Smithella sp. | reverse complement strand
CGGGACAATCCGCCTTCCGGCCCGACCACAATAAAATAATGCAGAGCTTTGGCAAACCTTGGATCATTGAGCACATCCCGAATGCTTTGCTGATCTTCTTCCTCCCAGAAAATCAGATTTCGGGCGTCGGGCGTTGCTCTTAAAAGCATGTCGTCAAAAGATAAAACCGGCTCGACTGCGGCCACCTGCGAACTGCGCGAGCAACGTGCCGCTTCCCGGACGATCTTCTGCCAGCGGGCAACCTTTGCCGATGCTTTTTCTCCTGCGATCCGGCTGACCGAACGGGCGGCTGTAAAAGGGATAATGACATCCGTCCCCAGTTCGGCGGCGGTCTTGACGATCAAATCCATTTTCCCCGCTTTCGGAATCGCCTGCGCCAGTGTCATGCAAATTTTCTTATCGGCCAGCGGAATGGACGCTCCCAGTCGGACATGAACGCCGGACGTGCTGAAGCTTTCAATGTGCGCTTCGAACTCATGACCAAAGCCGTCAAAGACAACGACACGGTCGCCGGGTTTGAGACGCAAAACCGTTTTTAAATAACGGAGATTATCCGTCCCAAGCTCGCAGGTTGCCGCATGGTGCAGCGTTTCGGAACTGTATATTCGGGGCAAAGTCAAAGCCAAACACTTTCCTTGAAAGATTTTTGCCACCTGGAAACGATCAGGATTTAAAGTCCGACGGATTTTTTTTCAGCACGTAACAGACCCATTCTTTTTCCGTCAGGACATTGGACTTCATCAGTGGCGAAACACAGAAATGTTCCTCAATGCCGGGCATATCAGGCTCGATGATCCCGGAAATAACCAGATAGCCGCCAGGCAAAAGCAGCCTGACCAGATGCGCATGCAGCTTCAACAGCAATTTAGCCGTCAGATTGGCAATGATCAAATTGCGCGGCTGTTTGATTTGCGCCGCGTCTTGGTTGACTATTCGCAACCGGTCGTCCACCGCGTTGATGACGGCGTTTTGGGTGGCAATTTCCGTCGCCTTGGGATCATTGTCCACACAAATTACATCCTGCGCGCCCATTTTCGCTGCGGTAATGCCGAGAATTCCCGTGCCGCATCCGAGATCGAGCACCTTCCAGTCTTTAATGGAGCGATCCATCAGAATAATATCTTCAATGGCCTCCATGCACATGCGCGTGGACGCATGCTGGCCGGTGCCGAAAGCCATGCCCGGATCAATTTCCACCACAATGTCACGGCTGGCGGGCGTATATCTTTCCCAGGTCGGTTTGACAACGATATTTTTGCAGACGCGAATCGGTTTGAAATACTTTTTCCACTGCTCTCCCCAGTCCGGATCGGCAATGATCTCGGTCGAAAGCACAGGCGCGCCGACATCGGGAAAAATTTCCTCAAGACTTTTTAAATATTTCCGAACGGTATAAATCCGCTTCTCGCTGCGGACATCCGCAGGGAAAAAAGCTTGAATCACTTCAACATCCCCCGGATCCGGAAAATCATT
>CAZOPH010000128.1:0-3329 GCA_964581635.1 uncultured Smithella sp. | reverse complement strand
GTTTGAAGAGCTGATCCTTTCCGGAAAAGTTAAAATAGGACAGAAGTTATTGTCGGAGCGGGAGTTGGCCCTGCAAATGGGCGTGAGCCGCCCGGTGGTGCATGAAGGTCTGGTCGAGCTCGCGTCGCGCGGGCTGGTCTCTCTCAAACCGCGTTTTGGCGCCATCGTCAATGATTACCGCAAAGAGGGATCCATCACCCTTTTGGCCTCGCTGATCCAGTATCAAAAAGGTAAACTGGAGCCCGAGCTTCTGGAAAGCCTGTTGCAGCTGCGACTGCTCCTCGAGCCGGCCTTTGCGCGCTTCGCCGCGGAAAACCGAACCCCAGAGCAGGTCCGGGAATTTTACGCTATCCTGGAAAATGAAGAAGCCGCCGATCAGCGGAATACGCAAAAAATAACGGATCTAGATTTTGAATTTCACCTCTTGATTGCCGTGGCATCAGGCAACACGGTTTATCCGCTTCTTTTAAATTCATTTCGACAGGTGTACACAAATCTTTCCGGCCAGTTCTTCAAAGACTTTCAGGTCACCGCCACCGTCCACAAATACCACAGGAACATGGTCAAGGCTATTGAATCCGGAAATGGGCCAAAGGCAAGATCCGTTATGAAAGAAATCCTTCAGCACGGAGAAAAATATCTTCGCAAAATGATCGATCAGGATGTTTGACCGTTTCAAAGCATCTTCACCCAAGGGAGGTTGATATGAAAACCGTTTTAGCGTCTGAACACAATCTCAAAGAGCCCTCGGGCTTATCCGACCGCATCCAATGGCTGAGGGATTATTATTTCCGGGGAACCGAACGGCCCTGGAACAATGAATTCACGTCCTGGACAACCGGAACACCCTGGGACATCATCTATAATGAGATGACCTTCTATATCGTGCCTGAAACCTATACCCTGCTCAACACGCTGGGCGCATCTTACCTTCAGGCCGCCAGGCCCGTGGCCCTTCATCCGGATTTCTGGAAAGAATCGCTTGCCGAAAGGCGCGCGTGGTTTGTCCGGGAAGTGATCGTCAACTACGTGCCCCAGGAAATCCTGCCCGGCGACCTGCTGGCCGGCGCCCGGTTTAATGTCCAAACCTCCCTGTGCTTGACACAAGAGGAAAGCAAGGTTTGGCAAAAACTGGTGAAAGGCAAGAACGGCGCAAGAGCGCAGATGAAATGGTTTCATGATCATGGTTACGGAAACGCCGGCGCCACAAGCGGCCATCTGATCCCAGGTTATGAGCGCCTGCTTACGCTTGGCTGGAAGGGTGTCCATGCCGAGCTGATGTCTCTCTATAACGCCCTCGGCACCCCCGAACGCAACGGGTCGAAGGGCGCCCAACTGAGAGCCATGATGACCGCCTCCACCATGGCGCGCGATCTGGCTACAAAATACAAAGTCTTGTGCGAAAACCTGGCGCAGAAGGAGCCGGATGTAACGCGCAAAGCAGAGCTTCGGACCATGGCTGTCAACTTAAGCCGCGTGCCCTGGGAACCGGCGACAACATTCTGGGAGGCCGTGCAGGCACTTTGGATCAATCACATGCTGGTCATGACGGATGAAAACTATCCCGGCGCGGGCGTTTCTTTTGGCCGGGTGGATCAGTATCTTTACCCCTATTATGAAAGATCCATCCGCGACGGCATGCCCCGGGAATGGGCCAAGGAAATTCTGAAATGCTTCTGGATTCACGCCAACACGGCTTACGACGCCATGATCCGCAACGGCAACCAGGGCATCACCGCCGGGTTCGGCCAGCTGATCACCCTGTCCGGCCTCGGCGCAAACGGCCGGGACATGACCAACGATCTGACTTACGTCATGCTCGAAGTGATTGACGAAATGTCGCCCATCCTGGAACCCAAGCCCAATGTGCGCCTGCATCAGAACAGCCCCGATGCGTTATATGATAAAATCGTGGACATGATTGAATCCAGTCAGGGCGCGCCTTTCCTGCTGAACTTTGACGAACGGTCCATGGCGGGCATGATGCTGGAGGCCAGGAAAGCCGGCCTCGCGAACCTGATTAACCGGGACAATGTTCACGAATACGCGCCCGTCGGATGCCTGGAGAACACCATGGTCGGCAACGACCGTTCCGGCACGGTGGACAACAATATCAATCTGCTCAAAGCCGTCGAGCTCACGCTGACCGGCGGGAAAGACCTTCTGCCCTTCACCGATCCCATGACCGGGAAAACCGAACCCATCCGACAGGACGGCCCCCGCACCCCCGAGAGTTCATCTTTGAAAACCTGGGAGGAATTCTGGAAAGCCTATAGCATTCAGACGCGATACATTATTCAAAAATGCGTGGATGTGTATGAATACTCTGAAGCCATCCGCGCCCGTTTCTTTCCCACACCCTATCTTTCCTGCATGGTCACGGGCTGCGCTGAAAAGGGTATAGACGTCACGCAGGGCGGGGCTCAGATCAGTTTCACCACGCTGGAGGCCGTAACCTATGCGACCACCGTGGATTCACTGCTTGCCGTCAAATATCTGGTCTTCGACAAAAAAGCTTGCACGATGCAGGAACTGGTTGCCGCTCTTAAGGCTAACTGGAAGGGCTACGAGGTGCTTCAGGCCATGGCCAAAAATCGTGCTCCCAAATACGGCCGCGACGACGACGAGGCGGACCGTCTCGCCCGTCAGGTGATGCAACTGTGGTGCGATGAAGCCTGGCGGCACAGGACAAAAGCCACCGGGCGCCGATTCCGGCCGGGCATGCTCAGCTGGAACTACTGGGCCGGAGACGGCTATGTCATGGCGGCCAGCGCGGATGGCAGGACCAAGGGACAGTTCCTGTCCAACGCCATCTGTCCGTCCAATGGAGCCGATATTCAAGGCCCGACCGCCAACACCAACTCCGTCGGAAAAGTGCTGGGCGGAAAAGCGGAAAAAGGCCGGGGAGACTGGCAGGATTATCTCAATGAACTTCCGAACGGAGCCAGTCACACCATCACATTCAATCCATCCATCCTGCGCGACCCGGTGCACAAGGACAAATTCAAGGCGTTTCTGAAAGGCTACACCCTGAACGGAGGCACCGCGCTGCAGATCAATATGCTCGATCCCGACATGCTGAAAGATGCGCAGGCCCATCCCCAGGACTATCGACATCTCCTGGTGCGCATTACCGGCTATAATGCCTACTTCACCACCGTGGGACGGGAACTGCAGAACGAAGTGATTGAGCGGGTCAGTCATCAGAAATTTTAAGGCTTGTCACCGATGACACAGGCACAAAAACAAAAGGGAAATATTCTGCAAATCATCCGCATGTCCACCGAGGACGGCCCCGGCATTCGGACAACTGTTTTTTTCAAGGGCTG
>CAZOPH010000127.1:2366-4952 GCA_964581635.1 uncultured Smithella sp. | reverse complement strand
GGATTCCATCGGTCATGACTTTAATCAACGGCTCGGCGGAGCTTTTTTCTTCAAAACGGATTTTATAGCCGACGGATTGGCCGCACTCCTCGCCCAGTTCCGAGGAAATGCGCTGGGCGATGCTGACCGCCGCGATGCGCCGGGGCTGGGTCAGGCCGATCATGCCCCGAAGGCCTAGACCTGCGGCAAGGCACATTTTGGGGATCTGCGTTGTTTTCCCCGATCCGGTTTCGCCGGTGATAATCGTGACCTGATTGTTTTTAACGCTTTCAATAATCTCTTTCCGTTTTACCGATATGGGCAATTCCCGCGGAAAGGTGACATTGGGTATATTTTGCAGACGATGCTGATAACGCTGATGCGAGGTGTCAAATCGTCGTTTGATCCGGCTCAGTGTTTTAAAGAAAGTTTTTTTGTCTGGTATGATATTCTGTTCGATGTCGCTGATATCACGAATAAGAAGGGGGTAATCCGCCACCATGATCTGGTCGAGGCGTTTCTTGATTTGCCGAATAATTTGTGGGTTGCGGCTCAAAGCTTTTCTCCGTCATGGGGCTGCGTGCTTTATTTCACATGCAGACGACCACTGTCAATGACGGATATGCAGCAATAATCAAAAGCTTATCCTGATAGTGTTGTAAAACGATTCTACCTACTATTCCACGGTTTTTTGGAGTTGTTGAATTTGAGGATTACCAATCGAAGAACTAAACCGCTTCGCGGTAGCCATTCCATCGCCTGTTTGATCGGATAATATTACCAGCCTTTATAAAACCAACACGCTTATTTATCGCTTGTTGAACAAGCGGAATCTCCATACAACTTCCTTTGTCACGCCGCCGACGCGAGTCTGCGGATATCAAAATCAAAGGAGATTGTATCATTATGGGAAAGTTAAGAGAACAGATGCTGATGGATTTACAGTTGAGCGGTATCAAACCGAGGACGCAAAAGAATTACCTGCGGGAAGTGGAGAATCTGGCAAAATACTTTAACCGGTCCCCGGAGGAGCTGGGAGAAGCAGAACTCAAAGAGTATATGCTTTACATGATCAACGAGCGGCACCTGTCCGAGGGGACATTCCGGTTCTATGTTGCCGGGCTTAAATTTTTATACCGAACGACGCTGAAACGCGACTGGCCGGTGGAGAAGATCAAGTGCCCCCGGAGCAAGAGAAAACTACCGATGGTTCTGGATCTATCGGAGGTAGAATCCCTCTTTGCGGTGACGAAGAACCTCAAGCACAAGGCAATCCTGATGATGACGTATTCTTCGGGACTGCGGGTCAACGAAACCGCCCGCCTTAAGCTGACGGATATCGACAGCAAACGGATGACGGTCAAGGTAAGTGACGGCAAGGGCGGCAAAGATCGCTACTCCATTTTGTCCCAAGCGACCCTTGAGCTCTTGCGGCAATACTGGAAAAGATATCGGCCCACAGAGTGGTTGTTTGAAGGGCAAAAGAAGGATGAGCACATCTCCATGAGTTCGATACAGCAGCTTTTTCAGAAAGCCAGGAAACGTGCCGGCATCACCAAGCCGGCCAGTGTGCATACCTTAAGGCACAGTTTTGCCACCCACCTGATTGAAGCGGGAACGAGCCTCCACCATGTCCAGCTGCTTCTCGGACACAGATCTCCGACGACGACCACCGTCTACCTCCATGTCAGCCGGTTGAACCTGTCCCAGGTCATTTCTCCTCTCGATAAATCAGCACAACCGATTGCGTAAACCGGATGCGAACATCGGGTGGCCTTGAAGTGGCGGACATTTTCCGCCAGCACGGGTCTGTCTATAGAGAATCACATAAGTTGCCCCGCAATCATCTGCGGGTTATGGGCGCCATCGAGGCCTGCAGAACGTCTGCCCTGGGCGGTCACAAGGACAAGTGCGACCACTGCGGCCATCTGGAGATATCGTATAACTCCTGCCGGAACCGGCATTGTCCCAAATGCCAGACCTTACGGAAAGAAAAATGGATAGAGGCCCGCAGTGAAGATCTTCTGCCGATTGAATATTTTCATGTGGTCTTCACCATCCCCGCGGAACTTAATCCCCTGGTGTCCATGAACCGGAAGGTCCTGTACGATCTTCTTTTTCGCTCCGTTTCCGAGACGCTCATGGAACTTGCCAATAACCCGAAACATCTCGGTGGAAAAATAGGCGTCATCAGCATTCTGCACACCTGGGGGCAGAACCTTATGGATCATCCCCACATCCACTGTATTGTCACCGGGGGCGGGCTTGCTTCAGATGGAACCCGCTGGATGTCTTGCCGCAAAGGTTTCTTTCTTCCCGTAAAGGTCATATCCGCGTTATTCAGAGGTAAGTTTCTTGACCTTCTTAAAAGATGCTTTACATCGAATGATCTTGTGTTTTCCGGCAGGATAAACCATCTCCAAGAGCCTGAAGCGTTTGAATCCTTCAGAAAACAGTTCTATCATAAGAAGTGGGTCGTATACTGTAAACCGCCTTTCGGTGGTCCCAAGGGTGTTCTCCAGTATCTCGGGAGATATACCCACAGGGTTGCCATCAGCAATAACCGCATCCTAACCAACCGGGACGGCAGAGTCTCCTTCTTGTGGC
>CAZOPH010000127.1:0-2266 GCA_964581635.1 uncultured Smithella sp. | reverse complement strand
ATCAGCAATAACCGCATCCTAACCAACCGGGACGGCAGAGTCTCCTTCTTGTGGCGGGATTATGCCGATGATAACCGTCAAAAGACCATGACGCTCAAGGCAGATGAATTTATCAGGAGGTTCCTGCTTCATGTATTACCCGAACGCTATGTGCGGATACGCCACTTCGGTCTGCTGGCAAACAGAAACCGCAAAAACAACATTGCCGCATCCCATAAGATGTTAGGCGGGAAAAATGTGACAATAGAAAAAAGGCAGGAAACCTGGCAGGAACAGCTCCTCAGGATCTGCGGAATCGATGTCACGGTCTGCCCCATCTGTCAGAAAGGAAAGATGTGCAGAATAGAACGGCTGCTTCCCGTTAGGTGCAAAAGCCCGCCGGAGTTGATGATGAGATGAGCACCGTTAACCTTATAACCCCTGTATGCCCGGCTTCCTGCGAAAAGAACACTCTGTTTCGCTACGGCATCTTATTGCCAAAAATCAAATGCCCTTCCTTTATCTGTTCAGGAATAGATCGATCAATAATGTTCCTGGTATCCATTACGGAGATGTTTCAATTAAAAACGGGCATCGGCAGTCCTGTGTCACCCTTTACCAATGACAAAAAACAGAAAAGACCCGTTTGAAACCCCATAGCTCACGACACGCGGCTTAGTTCTTCAAGCGTCAATCCAAAATCGCGGCAGCGCCCCGAATCGGATTCTGCTTCTCTGTTATCGCAACTTTGGATTGACGCTTATTCGAAATCCGGGCAAATTAAAACAATGCAGGCGCCCAAATGGAAAACCTCCGGGACAAAACAAAATAGTCCGCGCTTGGAAAATATTTTTAAAGCATCGAAAATTGCATTGCTAAAAAATGGGACTTTCCGGAAATTTATGTTTTCCATTTATCGGGGTGGCAATGGATGGCGGTTTCAGAAACTTGTGGCGGCGGTAATATAGCAAAATTGCTTCAGTCCCATCAGACAGGCTACGCCTGCAATGGTCACACCGTAAAACACCGTGTCCGGATTGGCGGCGAAAATGCCGTCAATCGTGCCGTTGACCACCGTGCTTCCTCTTCTAAGGAAGATGTCAAGTATCTTCTTTAAACGTGTCGTTAAAGCTGAAAATGGTTGTGGTGGTACTTCGACCTTTTTTCCTTTTCACCTAACCTCTTTTATTCTACGGGCCCTTGATGCCCAACTTACCTTATGCAGGACGAAAAGGGTGGTGGAAGTTGACCAAGCTGAATCGCGCAAGCCTTTTAGCCTACGAAGCACAACGGTCCTTACTTCCACCACAACCATGCTTTTATTCTATGTTCATGCTGCGGCAGCCGGTGCCAAATCTTCAAACTCCCGCTTATCCCTCAGCAAGGCAAAGATCACTTTGATCAGCTTGATTGCAACCGCACAAAGCATCTCTTTGCGCCTGGGTTGCTGACCAACCCTGTTCTTTGTTTCCAATTTCCGAAGGTAGTATTCCTGAAAATAGTTGCTCAGGACCACCACTCTCATGCTCATGAAGAAAAGATATTTCCGTAAGAGCCATCGCCCCTTCTTGGATATGAACTTCCGACCAATGCGTGAACCTGAATCACTTTCCTGGGGATCATATCCGGCGTACTTCACAATCTGACGGGCATTATGGAAATGGGCAGGATCGCCCAGTTCTCCCAGAAACACAGCAGCAGATAAAGGGCCGATACCCGGTATACTCATCAGATAGAGCGCAGCGGGTGTCTCCTTCAGCAGAAACTTCAACTGTTTATCTAGATTCTTGAGCGATAGAACCGTCCGTTTCACTTCTTCGAGGCACATTTGTACACGGTACCGGTCAGCGTTACCAATCTGTTTCACTCCAATGCTTTTTTGAGCCACTTCAAGGAGTTTTTCTGCCTTAAGGGCAGAGCCCGCTTTCTTTCGTGAACTTCGTGCAATCAGCTCTTGGAGAGTCGGTACCTCCATTAACATGACATCCTGAGGGAAAGGACACTGCTCAAGAATTGCCCACAGACTCCGTGATCCAGTTGACCAGAATGTCTCGTGCAGTTCAGGAAAATAGTCGTCCAGGGCGGCATGTAATGAGTTTTTTGCACTCACGTTGTAACGGAGAAGTCTCTCCCGTGCTTTCGAGAGCGTTCGCAACTGCCTCAGCACTCCATCCTCGATGACCGTGTCAATATATTTGCCTTCCCGGGTGATGTTCGCTATGGTTAACGCGTCTCTTTGGTCACTCTTGGCCGATGAACTCTCATCCAGTTCCCGGTGATGCTTCAG
>CAZOPH010000126.1:0-4955 GCA_964581635.1 uncultured Smithella sp. | reverse complement strand
CTGTAAAGAATTCCGACAACTCTTTCAAATGGCAATAGTGATAGGTAATAGTCTATTTATTCTAATGCATTAGGTAGGTATAGCCACCACTCCATGGCATGCTTGCCTCCCATGCACCTAAGACGTAAAGCGCGCTACCTAACCGCCTCCTTCAACGCCTTCGCTGCCTTGAACTTTGGTATAACCCTGGCTGCTATACTGATGGCCTCTCCCATTTTTGGAAAAACCCGCCTTACGTTTATTCAATTGCAAGGCGGGTTTTTACTGTCAACTGAAAACGATTAAGCTTTCCGGATCAAATCATGACTTCAGAATTAAACCATCCACAGCTTTAAGAACGGCGTCAATATCTGTTTTGGTCCATGGTTTGTTTTTATCCGTGTACCTTAAATATTTGATTTTTTTATCTTTGCCAATCAATACAAATACCGATTTGCCTTTACAATTGCCCAGTCCCCAAGCTTTGGCAAGCGTAAGATCAGGATCGGTCAGGATGATACTTTTATATTTTTCGATCTTGCCCCGGACTGCTTTTCGAATAATGAAATCTGGAATTCCGCTGGAGTCCTTCATATTGGCAACTCCTACTCCCCTTAAGACATCCTTGCTGTATTTTTTTGCCATCATCGCGTCGGCCAAAGGGTCCCCTAAATCACCGGCACTTGAGTCGGCATAGGTTAGCACAACCACGTGAGTGCCAAAATCGGGAATGGTTGCGGGTTTATCATTTGCATCCTTGAGTTGAGGATTAGATACCTCTTGACCAACTGAAGCGGCAATTGAAGGTCCTGAACCTACCGCAAGGGCAGCTATTGCACATCCAACGACAATCAGACTTTTCCATAAAAATGATCGACTCATATATAAACCTCCCTTAAATTAGGACAAAAACTCTCTTTCGTGCAAACGCTATGCGGGTTCGAATCCCGACTCGTGCCGGCTCATCAGACGTTGAACCGGAAGTTGATGATGTCGCCGTCCTGAACGATGTATTCCTTGCCTTCCAGGCGCAGGCGGCCGGCTGATTTAACCTGTGCGTGTGATCCGTCATGAGCCATAAAATCATCAAAGGACATGACCTCTGCCTTAATAAAACCTCTTTCGAAATCGTTGTGAATGGCCCCCGCTGCTTTGGGCGCTTTGGTCTCGGCCGGAATCACCCAGGCTTTGACTTCGTCCTCGCCGACAGTGAAAAAGGACAGGCGGCCCAGAAGAGAAAAAGCGGCGCGGATGATGCGGCCAAAAGCCGGTTCGCCAATCCCCATCGAAGATAAAAATTCTTTCTGATCAGCGGCATCGAGTCCAGCCAGTTCCGCCTCAATTTTACAGCAGATACCCAGAACGGGTTCTGAAAGTTTTGCTTCTTGAGCAAAAGTTTCGGCAAAAAAAAGATTATCTTCGCCCACATTGACCACGACCAGTTCCGGTTTGATGGACCAGAAAGAAAAACTCCGTAACGTAAAAACTTCAGCAGAAGTCAAACCAGCCCTGCGCAAAGGTTTCCCCGCTTCCAGGCATTCTTTTAATTTTGGCAGAAGGTCGTTTTGCGCCGTCTCCTGCGGCGAAATCGCCTTCTTGGACATTTTAGTCAGACGCTCCAGCTTCTTTTCAATGATCAACAGGTCGGAGAGAACCAACTCATCTTCCAACTTACGGTAGGCGTCCAGACTCAGGGATATATCGGGCAGGGAAAAACCATCGACGACATGCAGGATGCCGTCCGTACCGCTTAGGTTCTGACGGATGGATTCCCAGGGATGTTCGCCCACGGCATGGACATCCACAAAAGGGACTTTGGCCGGCGAAACTTTTACCGGTTTGTAGATTTCGACCAGTTTGTCAAAACGCTCATCCGGGACGGACGCCTGACCACGCACAACCGTCTCGTTGTGCGATTGACCGCTTTTCACCCCGGTCATGATTTCAAACAAAGTACTCTTCCCGCTCTGGGGAAGACCCAAAATACCCATTTCCATTAGGTGAACTCTTTCTCGATTCTCGTCATCGCTTCCTTTAATCTATCATCCGGCACGGTGAGAGAGATGCGGACAAAACCTTCGCCGTATTGACCGTAAGCCGTTCCTGACGCAACCACAACAGCAGTTTTATCAAACAGGCGGTTGGTAAATTCGAGCGACGTCATGCCCTTGGGCGCCGGCACCCAGAGATAAAATGTGCCGCGCGGAGGATTAAAATCGATGCCGATCTTCTTGAGCGTCTTTAAAACCAGCTCTCGTCTGCGTCCGTAGATGGAGAGCATTTCCTCTATAAAACCAGCTTCGTGATGCAAGGCTTGAATACCGGAAAACTGAACCGCATTAAAAATTCCCGAATCGGTGTTTTCCTTAACTTTACTGATACCGGCAATCAGATCGGGATTGCCACATGCCATCCCCAGCCGCCAGCCGCACATATTAAACGGTTTGGAAAGAGAATTCAGTTCCACGCCGACATCTTTTGCACCCGGCGCCATCAGGAAACTGATGCGTTCCTGTCCGGCAAAGACGATTTCGCTGTAAGGATTATCATAACAGATGGCAATGTCATACTCGCCGGCAAAGGCCACCAGCTTATTTAAAAAATCCAGCGTGGCGCATGCACCCGTCGGGTTGTTCGGATAATTCAAAAACATCGCACCGGCTTTTTTGGCCACATCCGTGGGAATGTCTTCCAATACCGGCAGATAATGATTCTGCGGAAGGATAGGCACATTATAAGGAATGCCCTCACCCATCAGGATGCTCGAGCGATACGCCGGATAGCCGGGATCGGTCATCAACACGATATCGCCGGGATTGATGCGCGCCAGCACAAAGTGATGGCAGCCTTCCTTAGAGCCGATCAGGCCCAATATTTCATTTTCGGGATTGAGACTGACGCCATATCTTTCCGAATACCAGCGGGCAATTTCTTTACGGAAAGCCAGCATGCCTTTTTCTTCGTCGATTGGATAGCGGTGATTCTGCGGGTCACGGGCGGTCCGGCACAGTTCATCGATAATGGAATTCGGGGTTGCTTCCACCGGGTCGCCAATGGCGAGCGAAATAACATCCACGCCATCCGCCTTGGCTTGATTGATTTTTTTTCGCAACTCCATAAATAGATAGGGTGGTATTTTTTTTAATCTATCCGCAGTTTGCACAGCAATCGTTCCTCTCTGGTCCGGTTATTTGTACGCTTCTTCAAAAAGTAATCCCTGATAGACTATTTTCACTTTCCCTTCAAGATATATTCCCTCAAAACGATTGTTGAGGCGGGTAAAATAAACACGCAAGGTTTCACCGCTTTGCACCGTTACATCAACCGGTGAATCCACGAGATTTCTGCCGGCGGCGGCGAGTACTGAGGCAACCACGCCCGTGCCACAGGCCAGCGTCTCATCTTCGACACCGCGCTCGTAAGTTCTGACCCCCATCTTATGCCGGTCCAGTACACAGGCAAAATTCGAATTGGTTCCTTTGGGTTGGAAGAATTCATGACGGCGGATTTTACGTCCTGTCTCGAAAACGGCGCACGTCTCAAGATGATCCACAAAACTAACTGCGTGGGGTACTCCTGTGTCGATAAAGTCCAAGAGAATCTCCCGACCGTCGAGAAGAATCTGTTGACCAATTTTTAACGGAGATGGATCGGTAAGTCTGACTTTGACGACATCGCCATGGACTTCGGCGGTGATGATTCCAGCGATCGTCTCAAAGGACATTTTCTTCCCTGCGATTCCCCTGAGATAAGCATAACGTGCCACGCAGCGGCTGCCGTTGCCGCACATTTCACCCATGCTGCCGTCGGAATTAAAAAACTGCCATTTAAAATCAACGGATGCCGATGGTTCAATCAAAAAAAGACCATCCGCACCGACAGAAATTTTACGTGCGCAAACCCGTCGCGCAAAAGTTGATAGATTGCCTACATTCAGCGACTGATCACGGTTGTCGATAATGATGAAATCATTACCGCTACCGCTCATTTTGTAAAAGCTGATTAAACGGGATTCATCCCTGTTCATTATTTTACGTTTCCTGAACGATATCATCCTTGCGGTTGAGCGATCGCGTCACGCGCAACACCTCTTCGGTTGTCGTGACACCGGCCATCACCTTCTGAATGCCGTCCTGCCGCAACGTGATCATGCCCTGTTTGATGGCCAGTTCGTTAATCTGAGTGGCATCGGATGTTTTCAACACCAGTCTTTTCATATTATCGTCCACAACCATAATTTCAAAAATCGCCGACCGACCATGGAAACCGGTCTGCATGCAAAGATTACAGCCTTTTTTCCTGTAAAAAGTATTGTCCTGCAAAACCGATTGATGGAGATCGAGGTTCGCCAGAGTTTCTTCATCAGGTGTGTAAATTTCTTTACAGTGCGGGCAAAGAACGCGGACAAGACGCTGCGCGATAATGGCCACGATCGAGGAAGTCACCAGAAACGGTTCAATACCCATATCGATCAGGCGCGTTACAGAGCTGGCTGCATCATTGGTATGCAGCGTTGAAAAAACCAGATGGCCCGTGAGCGACGACTGGATGGCGATTTCGGCGGTTTCCCGGTCGCGGATCTCACCGATCAGAATCACATCCGGGTCCTGGCGAACGATAGAACGAAGTCCGGCGGCAAAGGTCAGATCGATTTTGGGATTGACCTGAATCTGTCCGACTCCGTCGATCTGATATTCAATCGGGTCCTCGATAGTAATGATGTTGATCTCGGGGCGGTTGATCGTGGAAAGCGCAGCGTACAGCGTAGTGGTTTTGCCGCTGCCTGTAGGACCGGTCACTAAAATGATCCCGTAAGGTGATTTGATCAACTTTTCCAGTAGTTTGATTCGTTCATCGTGCATACCCAGATCCGACAGCAAAAGAATACTGGAGGATTTATCAAGCAGGCGCAAAACGACCCTTTCGCCGAAAGCCGTGGGCAAAACGGAGACGCGGACATCGACCAGGCGGTCGGC
>CAZOPH010000125.1:0-4961 GCA_964581635.1 uncultured Smithella sp. | reverse complement strand
GCCAGAGACCTTCTTCTGATGAACCAGTGATTGATGACCGTTGTAACGGCTAAAAATTCAGCAAAGGCCAGGGCTAGGCCGCCCAGCACGCCGAAAAAGAGATAGATCTGCCAAATTTCACTAACCTGAGACATGCCCAGCAAACCAAGCACCGCAAAAATATTTCCCAGAATAATATTTTTTCTGGCGCCAAACCGGGCAATCGTCCATCCGACTAAAGGTCCCAGCAGACCGCCGATAATTAGAAAAAGTGTATAGGGCCCGGACAGAGTTGAGCGAGACCATCCGAAGGTTTCATTCATCGACGGCAGGAAGACACCGTAGGCGTAAGTGATGTCGCCGCAGATGCCTCCGTAGGCTATCATCACGCCTGCAAGCGTTATCCAGCCTGAGAAACGTTTTATTTTTGTTTGGGGTGGAGTGATCATGAATTCCGGCACAGACCTGTTTTTGTTGGGCTAGAGTATAGGAACAACATTTATTACTGTCAATAAATAATTGCAAACATACTGATATTCCTTCATTTATTTTACATTTCCAAAGTCGGGGAAAAGCGCTACAATGTCCGCAAATATGATGGACTGCAAGAAGGCATATCACAATAAAGGGTTGATATATGACAGGTTCGGATATTCTGGTTGTTGTGCCGCACAGCGGCGTCGTCATTCCGCCGGAAATTTCGCTTGAGGACCTTTCTGACGAATTTACCGTGCTGATTAAAAACGTCGATTGGCACACACAATGGCTGTATGATTTTCGTGACATTCTTGCCAACCGGCAGTTGGTCTTCCCCTATTGCAGCATCCTGCTTGAGGCCAACCGCGATCCGGTGGATATTGAGGAAAGCGTGCCACTTCAAGATGTTTTCGGCCGTCCGATTTATCGCAAAGGATATGAACCTTCCGCTTCCATGCGGGCGGCCTGGTCCGAGAAATATTTGAAAGCTTTTCACCGGAGCATCGAAGAGAATATATCCGCCGGGGCAGGTTTGCTCTTTGACGGTCACTCCACAGTGACCGCCCACGGTGTTGCCGATAACCAGATCGACCTGATGAATTTTCAGCAGACGGATCGCGACGAGAAACCGCTCTATTATTGCCCGGATGTGATTGTGGAGACCTATGCCGCCGAGCTGCGCAAACGCCTACCCGATGTGCTGGTTACTGTGAATGGCTCGGAGTATGTCGCCGTACACGGTCATGTGTGCGCCGCACATTCGGTCAACGCAATAAAAAGGGTCGGCGCCCGCGCGCCCGCCTTTATCCAGGAAACCAATGAACGCCTCTTCAAGAACGAAGACGGCACACCGAATGTCGGGCAGATCAACCGACTCAGACGCACGTTTGCCGAATCGCTTACACAAACAATTCAGTCTCTTCAGGAATCGCAAAAGATGTCGATGATCGATCTGCACATCGGTAAACAAATCTATGATTACGATTGCGGCGTGCAAGCGCTTCAGACAGTGATGACGTATTACGGCGTGGAAATAGATCGCGATGAATTGATGCGTACGCTCGGCACAACTGAGGAAGAAGGAACGCCGCCTCAGGCCATGATCGCGGCGGCGCAAAGCTACGATTTTGAAGTGAAGTCGGGCACGCAATGGTCACTCAATCAACTCAAGCAATTTGTGGACGCGGGAACGCCGGTGATCGTCCTCTTGCAGGCTTGGGCGGATCGCTATATGACGCTCGACGACTGGCGTCGCAACTGGGACAACGGCCATTACGCCATTGTCATAGGTGGCAACAAGGATGTTTTGCTTTTTGAAGACCCAGCGACGATTCGCCGAACATGGCTGCGTGAACGCGAATTTTTGGCGCGCTGGCACGACATGGATACAAAGACCGGTGAAAAATATGAGCATTTCGGCATGGTGCTTCTTGGGAAACAACCCGCCAAATTATCATTGGAACATATGGACTAATGAATCAGGTAAAATGCAGTTCCAGAGCACTGAAATCGACCGATCCCAAGTGCTTCACATTTTTATGAAATTGTACAATTCCCTGTTCAATGTCTTTTAAACGCTCTGAGGAAGTAACCAGACAGATATTGAAATTGGCGAGCTTGCTCACGTCATCCGACAAAAAATCAAAATAACCGGTCATCATGGCTTCCAGAATCCCGGCAGTGTTCAGTTTCGATCGCCCTTCCCCCGGCAGATCAAAGGCAAATTCCGTAAGTTTCATAGCATCCACTGCGCCGGCAATTTCATAAGCCGCCGTGTAAATGCGATCGTAGGAAAGATCGACGAGACTACCCATCCCGAAAAGAAAAAGCAATTCGGAACCGATGCGTTCCGGATAAGGAATCGCCACCTTTTCTTTAAAATCGCCGCTTACGTGACCCTGTTTGATTTCCAGCGAAATCATGCCGTTGAGACGCCAATCCATCAACCCGCAAACACCCCGCGGCGGTTTTTCATCGCTGAAAAAACCCAGGACAAGACACCTATGCCTTTGCTGGTCAGGCGGATGAATGGACAGATTTAGCTGCATTTTCTTTATTGATTTTCAAATTGAGGGCATCGAGGATGCCATTGATAAATGAGCCGGAATTTTCCGATCCGAAAGTTTTCCCCAGATCAACCGCTTCATTGATGCTGACTTTGGATGGGATTTCGTCGCAGTAGAGAAATTCAAACACGGCCATCCGCAAAATACTGATATCGACCTTGGACATACGGCTAAGTGACCAGTTATCCGAACAGCCGGCGATCAGCCCATCCAACTCTTCCCGATGATGCCAAGTGCCTTCGACCAGAGTGGATGCAAATTCCTTGGCCGACTTGGGCGCGACAAAATTCCCCCAAAAAAGCTCCAGAGCTTTTTCCACATCGAGATTGACAAAATTCAAACTGTAAAGAACCTGTAAGGCAACTTCGCGCGCCTTTCTCCGTCCTTGCATCTAATCCTCAATTCCAGAAGCGCCGGATAAAACAGGCGCTTTGTTACTCAACGCATTTACGCGTTCATTTTTTTGAACAGATCAACCATCTCAATGGCCGCCATTGCCGCATCCGCTCCTTTGTTACCGGATTTTGTGCCTGCCCGTTCAATGGCCTGTTCAATGCTGTCTGTTGTCAGCACACCGAAAACAACCGGAATCTCCGCATCCAGTCCCACGTTGGCGATTCCTTTGGATACTTCCGCGCTGACATATTCAAAATGCGGGGTTGCGCCGCGAATCACCGCACCCAGACAGATCACTGCGTCAAACCGCGCGCTTTTGGCAAGCTTTTTTGCAGCGAGCGGTAGTTCGAACGCTCCGGGAACTTTGTAAATGGCAATATCTTTTTCGTCCGCGCCGGCTCGCACCAGTGTATCCACTGCGCCTTCAATTAACCGGCCACTGATGAAATCGTTGAACCGGCTCGCAGCAATCGCGAACTTCATTCCCTTGGCAACAATTTTCCCTTCAATTATTTTCGGCATGATTTGAGCACCATCCTTATGTTAGTATGAACAGGGAATTGCAACCACCCCTTAGGGTGGAAAGATCCCTTGTTCTGGTTTCCTGCGCACGACGCGCTTCTTCACTTTTTAAAGCTCCAGAATATGACCCATCTTACTTTTTTTGGTGGTCATATATCGAATATTGTTTACGTTGGGCGGAATTTCAATCGGCATACGCTTTGTGACTTCTATGCCATAGCCTTCCAGACCGACAATCTTTTTGGGGTTGTTGGTCATCAGCCGCATTTTATGCACGCCCAGATCCGCGAGAATCTGCGCACCGATGCCGTAGTCTCTCAGATCCGCTTTAAAGCCCAAGGCGATGTTGGCCTCTACAGTGTCGTGCCCCGTTTCCTGAAGGGCGTAAGCCTTGATCTTGTTAACGAGACCAATGCCCCGGCCTTCCTGACGCATATAGACAATGACGCCTTGACCTTCTTCGCCGATCATTTCCATGGCGCGATGGAGCTGATCGCCGCAGTCGCACCGGGCCGAAGAAAAGATATCACCGGTCAGGCACTCCGAATGTACCCGCACGAGCACTTCGTCTTCTTTATGAATTTCACCCTTTACCAACGCGATATGCTGCATGTCGTCCACATCGTTTTCATAAATAATGATTTTAAAATCTCCTCCGAAAGAGCTGGGTAGCGATGCTTCCGCAACCCGCCGGATGAGCGATTCATTCTGCATCCGGTAATCAATCAAATCGGCAATCGTCACGATTTTCAAATCATGTTCACGGGCGAAAATTTCAAGATCCGGCATCCGCGCCATTGTGCCGTCGTCTTTCATAATTTCGCAAATCACACCCGACTGGATGAGTCCGGCCAGGCGGCATAAATCGACCGATCCTTCGGTCTGACCTGTACGCACCAGAACGCCACCCTTACGCGCGAGAATCGGAAACACGTGCCCAGGGCTCACAATATCATCCGGCTTGGCTGCGGGATTCACCGCCGCCAGAATCGTTGTGGCACGGTCCGCCGCCGAAATGCCTGTGGTCACGCCGTGACGCGCTTCAATGGATATGGTAAAAGCTGTGCCGAAACGCGCCTGATTGTCTTTCACCATCAGATGTAGCTTCAGCCGGTTAGCGATTTCTTCATTAATTGTGAGACAAATCAACCCACGTCCCAGACGCGCCATGAAATTAATCGCCTCCGGTGTGACAAACTGGGACGCCATAAAGAGATCACCTTCGTTTTCCCGATCTTCATCATCAACAAGAATAACCATTTTCCCGTTGCGAATGTCTTCAATTGCTTCCGAAATTTTACTGACTGCCATTTTTCATCCTTCTTATCTGATAAAACCATGTTCGGCGAGAAAGTCCTTATCGATTCCCCGCGGTGTTTGCAATAACTTCTCTACGTATTTTCCCAGAATATCCGTTTCAATGTTTACCCATTCCCCCTCTTTTTTCCCGGTAAGTGTCGTGTGGGCGGCCGTGTGTGGAATGATATTAACATAAAACCGGCCTTTTTCAAGCTTGTTCAC
>CAZOPH010000124.1:0-5009 GCA_964581635.1 uncultured Smithella sp. | reverse complement strand
AACCACGGCGGATAGGAAATCTTGCCGGTTATTTTCATTTTCTCCATCCTGTTTTGATAACCGCGCCGAACCCACTCGTCAATGCAGAGGTTGTGATAGAGCTTTAAGGCATTGACGTGGTTGCGCCACATCTTCGCAGCCGGGTGATGGCTCCAGCCGCTTCCATACTTGATGGCTTGAAGTATTTGATAGGCTTCCACCCGTTGCTTGCCCAGACGTCGATAATCAAGCGTTTGAAGCGACTTTTTAAAATCAGGGTAGGGGAGGAAAGTCTGCATAAAATCAAATAACAATTATCTCATCGCCTACGGAAATTATACCTTCCGACAAAACGCGGACGAAAATACCCTCCTTTGGCATGACGCAATCGCCGACGGCATGATAGATTGCGCAAGGTGTAAGACAGGTTTTACCGATTTGTGTGACTTCCAGCAAGACATCCCTGCCGACTTTTAATTTTGTTCCCAGTGGCAACGTAAAAAGCTCGATGCCTTCTGTTGTCAGGTTTTCGGCAAAGTCGCCGTAATGGACGTTTAGTCGCTTCTGGCGGATTTTTTCGATACTCTCAGAAGCCAGAAGGCTGATCTGGCGAATGTCCATACCGACATGCGCGTCGTTTTCCAATCCCTTTTGGATCAGAGCGCGCCCGGAGCCGATGTTGTGCTTTTTTTCACCTTTTTTCTCACTGATATTAACCGACAGTATTTTAGCCATTATGATATCCTTATCGCAATGGCTTCAATTTCCAATGGCGCGTCTTTGGGAAGAGTCGCAACGCCTATTGTCGAGCGCGCAGGTGGTTCTGTGGAGAAAAAACCGGCATAAATTTCATTGACAGCGGAGAAGTCGCTTATATTTTTTAAAAAGATGGTCGTCTTGACAATATTTTTCAGGGTCAAGCCGTTTTCTTCAAGAAGAGCCTGAAGATTCATTAAAACCTGACGGGTGGCGGGTTGAATATCCGTAACGATTTCGCCCGACGCCGGGTTTAGCGGCAATTGCCCTGATATAAACATAAAACCGCCCGCCTCAACGGCTACGGAGTATGGCCCGGCGACCGGTAATTTCCCCGAGGTGATTATTTTCTTTTCCATGTATCTCTCCTGCATTATTTTGTAATTACAAAGATAGCGTTTTGCGCCATTAAATTGGGCAGAAAAGAAATCCTGCTTTTTTTACCGAGATAGTATTGCTGTTCAATAGAAATGTTTTTCTTTGCGCAGTAGTCGATAAAGTCGCGAATCGTCAGGAAGCGAATGTTGGGCGTTTCAAACCAGTAATACGGCAGTGCTTCGTTGATCGGTGTCTTGCCTGAGAGAAGCAGGCTCAAGCGCGCCGAAAGATGCGCAAAATTGGGGAAGCCTACAATAACCTTTCGCCCGAGGCGGAGTGATTCCGAAATGACATAGTCCGCCTTTTTGATTTCCTGCATGATCTGATTGAGAATGACATAGTCAAAAGACTGGTCTGGATAATCCACCAGGCCGCTCTCAATGTCGCCCTGCAAGACCGTCAGACCGATTTCCACACAGGCGTGCATCTGCTCTTCATCCAGCTCGATGCCCTGCACCCGTGCATTTTTATACTGTCTTAAAAGAGAAAGCAGTTCACCGTTGCCGCAGCCCAGATCTAAAACGTGCGCTCCCGCATGAATAATATCGATAATGATTTGATGATCGGGTTTCATGGCTTTATTCTTTTCCATTTAGCGTTGATGAATATTGGCCAGAAAATTTTTAACCAACCTTGTTTCATCCTCAATCTCTATTAAGAAAGCGTCATGTCCGTATGTCGAGATCAGATCAAAATAGGTGGTATAGGCGTGTTTTCGTTTCAACGCCCGTACGATATCCTGAGACTGATAGGAGGGATAGAGCCAGTCGGATTTGAAAGATATTACCAGAAAGCGGACAGAGGTTTTTTTGACACCCGGAATGAAGTAGTTTCCGGAGAGGTCAAAATAGTCAAGCGCCTTGGTAATGTAGAGATATGAATTTGCGTCAAAACGCTTGACAAAATTGTAGCCGCGATAACGCAGATAACCCTCAACTTCAAAGTCGTCGGTAAACTGAAAGCTCAGATTGTCATTTTTAAGTTTGCGAGAAAATTTTTCTTCCATGGACTGATCGCTCATAAAGGTGATGTGACCGATCATGCGCGCCAACGCCAGTCCTTTTTCGGGCTGGCCGTGTTCGTAATAGTAACCTTTGCGCCAAGCCGGGTCCGACATGATGGATTGCCGGATAACTTCATTAAGGGCAATCTGTTGTGGCGAATGTTTCAGCGCCGTGGCAATAGGTATTGCCGCCAAAACGCGGTCGGGGTAGGATGAAGCCCATTGCAGCGTCTGCATACCGCCCATTGAGCCTCCAATGACGCACAATAACTTATCAATGCCAAGATGATCAATCAAATATCGCTCGGCTTCCACCATATCCGCGATCGTGATCATGGGAAAATCCAATGCGTAGGGTCTGCCGGTTTCGGGGTTGAGGGATGAAGGTCCTGTGCTGCCTTTGCAACCGCCGATGACATTAGAACAGATCACGAAATATTGACGGGTATCGAGTGCTTTGCCCGGACCGATTAAATCGTCCCACCAGCCTGGTGTTTTGTCATCGGGAGAAAGTCCAGCCGCGTGTGCATCACCCGAAAGTGCGTGGCAGACCAAAATAGCATTCGATTTGTTTGTGTTAAGCTTGCCGTATGTCTCATAGGCAATCGTTACGGGACCGATGCTGCGTCCTGACTTCAGTTGCAACGGATGGAGCGGTTCGGCAAAGGTAAAGTATTGTGTATGCACAATTCCTAAAGAATCTTTTGTCAACTTTCTTATTTCTTTCGTTATTTCCATAAATACTCTTATTTTTGCTTCTTGATTTGTCTGGCTTTAGGCTTGGGGATGCTTTTTTTGCCTTTCTGGTCGGTGACAAGTTGATCGAGTGTTACGGCGGCCATCGCTTCCTTGATCGTATTGCTGAGCCGGGTCCAGGTATCCCTTGCCGGGCAGACTGATACTCTCTTGCACACATCTGGATTCTTAACGCAATTTACCAGGCAGGTTTCTCCTTCAACCGCTTCCACAATGTCGCGCAATGATATATCCTTCGGCTCTCTCGCCAGGGCATAACCGCCGAGCGCACCCCGTATGGATCGCAGGAGTCCGGCAGCCCTTAAGGGGATGACAATCAAACTCAGATATTTCTCCGATATATCTTCACTGGCGGCGATGTCTTTGAGAAAGACCGATTTATTCCCGCCGGCGACGGCCAGAGCGATCATCAGCCGGACGCCGTATCGTGATCGAGTGGATAGCTTCATAATCAAATACTCTTTTTAAAATGCCTTTTTCATGCAGGGCGGCAAAACTTATAAAAGGATGATCACAATAAGCGATCAAACACTATTTTATTGATAGTAATTAAGTCAGAAATCGTAATTTGTCAAGAACTATACCTGAAAAAGAATTATGAAGTTATCGGGATTCAGGAAAGTTTATGGGGGATGGCTTGTTTACTTGATTCGGACAACTTTGCTGACATGCTGTGCAATCAGTTTTCCCAGTTCAGACGCATTACTTGTGGTTTTAACGGACGGCTGGTCAGCAAGAGAAAGATTTTTTTCATGGACCGCTTTGCCGTTTGACGCATCGATTAATCTGAGTTGCGCCGTCATTTTCGCGGGGCCGGTTCTTGTCTGGCCGCGTATCTGTTGCGTTTCGCTGATATAGGCAAGGTGGACTTTGATAATGATCGTATTGGTTTCCCGCAGAGATGCTGACGCGGTTTTAACGATCATCGGAATGGTGCCGATTTTCAGCAGTTCTTGAAACGTAGCTTCTTTACAGAGGACGGCGGCGTTCGGATGCCTTTTGACCAGATTCTGATCGGCTTCAAAATTTTGAACAATGACTTTACGGTAGGTATTTTCTGTCAGAATATCATTTTGCGACGCTTGATCCTGATCAGATGTTAGGGTTTTCTTTACGCCGCATGATATCAAAGAAAACAGACATACGCTGATCATCAAAAAGGCAAGGTATGAATAAAGCGCTTTTTGATTTTTTAACATGGTTCTTTCCGTGGACAAAGTATTTTTAATTTTGAAAAATCTACAACATTTTCAGTCAAAACAACAGTTGATAATTTTTTTGCCGATAGGAAGAATCAGCATGGTTGCCGCTTGATCAGATCATCTTTCTGTCGAATAAAAAAATTTTATAATTTATCATTGGTAATGATTGATTTTTAGGGATGAAATTGATAACATTTGTTCACAATTCAGTGCGAAAGGACAGAGATCAGTTTGAAAAAGATAGCAATATTGATTTTGTGTTTTTTACTTTTGCCTGTTGCGGGGTATCCGGCCAAAAAATCTTTTCATCCGCTTTGTGTAAAAGCGGCAATGCTTGTAGAATTGAATACCGGCAAGGTTCTTTACCAGCAGAATGCCGATAAGGTAATTCAGCCCGCCTCATTGTCCAAGATCATGTCGCTGTATTTGATCTCCGAAGATATTGAGAAACATAAGGCAAGGTATTCCGATCTTGTCACGATCAGTGCCAATGCCGTTCACACAGGGGGGTCTAAAATGCTCTTTGAAACGGGTGCCCAATACGAAGTATTTGATCTGGTCAAGGGCATGGCTGTTCATTCCGCCAACGACGCCTCCGTTGCTCTGGCCGAGCATTTCGGGGGAAACGTGGACAATTTTGTCTTGCGCATGAATGCCAAGGCCCGCCAGCTTGGCATGAATCACACCCATTTTGTCAATCCCCACGGCTTGCCGAACAAAAAACAAACAACAACCGCCCGGGATATTTGTAAACTGTCGCGTGAATATCTGAGGCGTTTCCCGAATTCGAAAAAAATTCATTCCATCGAAAGTTTTACTTTTAATAATATTGTCCTGACCAATCGCAATGATCTCCTTCACAATTACCCGGGGGTGGACGGACTGAAAACCGGCTATGTCGGTGCTGCCGGCTTTCATCTCATCGCGACAGCGAA
>CAZOPH010000123.1:0-5011 GCA_964581635.1 uncultured Smithella sp. | reverse complement strand
CCCCCAAATCGATTTCGAGTCGATCCCGTTACGACCACTTCGGTACCTCTCCGCGACTTATTTATCCGCCGAATCGGCTCTTATCCTCTTTTCCTTAAAAAATCTACTCAAAATTTTCCCGCATGCTTCCTGCAAAACCCCTTCCGTCACATCCACCTGATGATTAAAACGGTTATCATTTAACATATGATAGCGGGAAAATACGGCGCCGGCTTTCGGATCGCGTGCGCCGAAAATGACCCGCGCCAGTCTTGCCTGGAGAATCGCACCGGCGCACATTACACAGGGCTCCAGTGTCACATAAAGCGCCGCGCCGGTCAGGCGGTAATTACCTGTTTTCTTGCAGGCTTTGCGGAGCGCCAGCATTTCCGCGTGCGCAGAGGGATCGCTGCACGCAATGGGAGCATTATGCGCTTGCGCCAGTATTTGCCCGTCTTGCACCAGTACAGCGCCAATCGGCACCTCGTCCTGCTTGAATGCGATGAATGCCTCTTGAAGCGCGATATTCATAAAATCAATGTCCGTCAGCATTCATTGGTCTCCACTTTATTCAAGGTTAACTTTTAGTTATCATATTGTTGATTTTGAGGCAAATGCCGTATATGATTCAACTCGGGTAAGATAATATGGATTCAAAAAAAATATTCCTATGGCCTGTCTTCATCTCAATCATCGGGCACGCTGCGTTGATTACGGTCAGCAGTATGGTTGACTTGCGTGACAGCGTTAAAGCCGCCGACCTCTTCACGGTACAAATTACGCAGCCCCAACCGGCTGTCGAACCTAAAAACGAGGAAAACAAGGTGGCAAAAAAAGTGCCGCGGCAGGCTGAAAAAGTGAAGCCGGTTCCTGCGGTTGAACGGGAGGACACTGTGGATATCGGCTCCTCCGACGTCAAATATGCGACTTATTTGGCAGGAGTTAAAAAGAAGATTATGCGTATCTGGAATTATCCAACCGGCGCGTATGCAAAGAACGAAGAAGGGGATGTGGTTATTAAAATATCGATTGATGCGAACGGCTCTCTGCTTCATGCTGCGCTGATAACTTCTTCCGGCTTTGATAATCTTGATTCCGGGACACTGGGTGTTGTTGAGACCGCCGCGCCTTTTCCACCATTGCCTCCACAATACGAACTGTCACGTTTGCACATCATTGCTTCTTTCCGCTATCGTATGAGGGATTGAGAAGGTCCTCATCAACTCTTTAAAAATAATATGAATGTGATGAAAAAAATTATTCAAACCGTTATCGTTAGTTTTGCGGTTGTTCTGTCTGTTTTTGTTGGCGAAACCGCTCATGCCGTCGTTGTTACCGATGAAGTGGGCCGCCGGGTTGGCATCTCGGGGACACCTCAGCGCATTGTGTCTCTGGCGCCGGGCATCACGGAAATTCTTTTTGCGTTAAATCTGGATGGCCAAATTGTCGGTGTAACCAGTTTCTGCGACTGGCCCCGGGAAGCCGGACAAAAAACAAGTATTGGAGGATTCACCAACCCGTCATTGGAGAAAATCGTTTCTTTGAAACCGGATTTGATTCTGGCGACAGCCGACGGTAATCGGCCGGAGACGGTTCGGCAACTGGAAAAAATCGGCATGACGGTTTATGTGATTAATCCGGTTGACACGGCTGGTATTCTTCAAAGCATTCGAAATATCGGTGAAGTAACCGGGCAGCGCCAGGCCGCCCGGTTACTTAATGCACCACTGCAAAGACGGCTGGACGCAGTCACAGCGCAAATTTCAAATAAGAAGAAACCGCGGGTTTTTTTTCAGATCGGCATGGATCCTGTTATTACCGTAGGAGGGCACACTATGATTTCCGACGTCATTGAACGGGCCGGTGGCAGGAATATCGCGGCGAAAGACACGGCGCGGTATCCGCGTTACAGTGCAGAAGGCGTCATGGCTCATGCGCCTGATGTCTTACTTTTCGCGCCGATGGCTACGGACAGGGAATTCAAAAAAGTCAAAGGATACTGGGAGCAATTCCCCGGCATTCCGGCGGTTAAAAACAAGCAAATCTATCCGATGAATACAGACCTGATCGGCCGCGCCTCCCCGCGTATTGTTGATGCCATTGAACAAGTGGCAAAAATATTACATCCGGAGATTATCATAAAGGCAACCAGACAAAAACAGAAGGGAACATGATAGAATGACCCTCTTTTGCACCCTGGGGAAAATGTTTTTGGGCAACGGCTAGAATTTTTTACCGCGGATGAATTTGACGGCGTTTTGGAAAATCGCCAGCCCCTGGCCTTCTTCAGGAAGGTTTTCCCGGGTCCAGCGAGGATGGTTGGTGCAGTGCAGAAACGCCTCGGGATGCGGCATCATGCCGAAGAGTCTGCCTGTTTCACTGCAAAGTGCGGCGATGGCATGGGTCGAGCCGTTGGGATTGGAAGGATAATCAAGAGTCGTCGTGCCATCAACCGTGCAGTATTGAAACGCGACAAGATTTTTCTTTTCGATTTCCTCCAGGATGGCATTACTTTCCGGAACAAATTTGCCTTCACCATGGCGAACAGGGTAATAGACAACGTTAATACCTTCGGTGAACACACAGGGGCTTTGCACGTTAGCTTTAAGATACACCCAGCGGTCTTCAAAACGGCCGGAGTCATTAAACGTCAAAGTCGTGCTCTGCTTGATGTAGTTTCCGCCGAGCGCCGGCAGCAATCCCAGTTTCACCATCAACTGAAAACCGTTGCACACACCTAGAATCAAACCTCCAGCGCTGATGAATTTGAGCAGTTCTTCAATGAGCATTTCATTGGCACCGGAAATGGGCGCGTGCAGGAACCTGTTGGCGCCGGCTTTGGCCGAACCCAGATCGTCGCCATCGAGAAATCCACCCGGCAAATTCAGAAAATTATAATCCGACAGTCGCTTTTCTCCGAAGAGTAATTCGCTGATATGGACAATATCAACTTTTTCGGTGCCGGCAAGTTTGCAGGCGTGCGCCATTTCCATTTCGCAGTTGGTGCCGTTGCCGGTCAATACAATTGCTTTTACTCTGCGGGTCATATTTTCAATCCTGTCTAAAAATTAAGCGGCTTTTGCCAGGCTTCTTTGAGTTTGCTGATTTTTTCTTTTATAATCAGTTTACCATTAAGACCGGTGACCTGAAAGAGTTGATCTCCTGCAACAAAGCCGATTTCATTCATTACGTTTCCGGCCATGATCTTTTTAAACCTGCTTTGATCTTTCGGATGGATGGTCACGACAAAGCGGCTGGCCGTTTCTGAAAATAAAATATAATCATTACGCTTCTTACCGCGGTAGGGAACATCTTTTAAGGCGATATTCATGCCGAAGCCTCCTGCAAACGCGGTTTCAATCAGTGCGATCCCTAATCCCCCATCCGAGCAATCATGACAGGAAGCGACAAGGCCTGCCTGAATGGCCTTATGCAGGGCGCGGTATTTTTTGATAGCTTTTTTCACATCTACTTGCGGGACTTTGTTGCCGATGGCATTGTTTTGCGCGAACCATTCGGAGCCGCCAAGTTCATCTGACGTTTCGCCGATAATGTAAACCAGATCCTGGGGACGTTTGGCGTCCATAGTTACGGCCTTACGGACATCCTTGATCTTGCCGATGACCGAATAAAGCAGCGTCGGTGGCACGGATATTTTCGTTTTGCCGATGGAATAGTCGTTTTTCATGCTGTCCTTGCCGGAAATGCAGGGCACGCCGTAGGTGGTGGTGTAATCAAAAATGGCCATATTCGAGCGCACCAGCTGGGCAAGCTTGTACTCGCCGTCGGGTGTCTTGGCGGATTGAACCGGGTCACACCAGCAGAAGTTGTCGAGTCCCGCCAGATGATCCAGATTTGCGCCGACAGCCACAGCGTTTCGCACCGCTTCATCAATGGCGCAGGCTGTCATATGGTAAGTGTCAATATCGCTGTAGCGCGGGCAGATGCCGTGAGCCACAACGACGCCTTCCATCGAATCCAAAACCGGCCGGACGATGCCTGCATCCGATGGGCCGTCGTTTTGCACGCCAACCAGGGGTTTTACGACACTGCCACCCTGGACTTCATGATCATACTGACGCACGACCGCTTCTTTGGAGCAGATGTTCAGACGTGAAAGCATCTGGACGAAAGCTTTCCCCAAATTGGTGGGTTCGGCAAAGGTCGGTTCGGCGTTTTTCGGCGCTTTCCACCTGGCTGTCAGCTTCATCTGCGGCACGCCGCCATGCAGAAAATTCATATCCAGATACGCCACGGTCTTTTTGCCATAGCGGACATGGAATATTCCCGACCGGGTGAACTTACCCAGGGCCGTGGCTTCCACATCCATCTTGCGGGCCAGCTTCATAAACTGATCTACCTTTTTCGGATCGACAGCCAGCGACATGCGTTCCTGCGCTTCCGAGACCAAAATTTCCCAGGGTTGAAGACCTGCATATTTCAGAGGCGCCAACGACAAATCGATCTCGCAGCCTCCGGAATAGTTTGCCATTTCGCCAATTGACGAGGACAGACCGCCCGCGCCATTATCGGTAATCGCGCGGTAAAGGCCGCGATTACGGGCGATCAGCAAGAAGTCCGTCATTTTCTTTTGCGTGATGGGATCTCCGATCTGCACGGCGGTAACCGGCGAGCCTTCATGCAGTTCTTCCGAGGAAAAAGTCGCGCCGTGAATGCCGTCTTTGCCGATTCTTCCGCCGGTCATGATGATAACATCACCGGGTTTGATTTCCTTGGTGTGTGTGGGCTTGCCGTTTAGGCGCGCGGGCATAATGCCGGCGGTGCCGCAGTAAACCAGAGGTTTCCCTAAAAACCGTTCGTCAAAAACAAGGCTGCCATTGATGGTGGGGATGCCGCTTTTGTTGCCGCCATGTTCCACGCCTTCGCGCACGCCTTCGTAAATGCGCCTGGGATGCAGAATGCGGGGCGGCAATTTCTTTTTGTGAAAAGGCGAGGCAAAACAAAACACATCCGTGTTGAAACTCAGCTTTGCGCCTATGCCCGCGCCGCACGGTTCGCGGCGGACGCCGAC
>CAZOPH010000122.1:0-5033 GCA_964581635.1 uncultured Smithella sp. | reverse complement strand
ACAGACCCAAGCCCAAGAAAGGTTCCAATGTACCCGCCGACAAAAGCACCCACGATGCCTAATAAAATTGTCGTGATAATTCCTCCGGGGCCCGTGCCCGGCATGATCACTTTTGCGAGTATTCCGACGATTAACCCCATGACAATCCAAGATAGAATACCCATGGGTAGCCTCCTTCGTAAAGTTTTGTTTATACTGATGTAAATTTCTTTTCCGACAAAGCTTGTTTATCTGATTTAGAAACTTTTAA
This sequence comes from uncultured Smithella sp., assembly GCA_964581635.1. Lineage (GTDB taxonomy): Bacteria > Desulfobacterota > Syntrophia > Syntrophales > Smithellaceae > UBA8904. The sequence goes on along the minus strand of CAZOPH010000122.1, from coordinate 4,783 downwards.
CTATCAATTTATAAACTGCGCATGGATACGCGAAAACCGCATAAATTCTTTATCAGAAAATTAATCCTGTTTCACGCTGAATTGTTTAATTTTCTCCTGGCATTCCGGGAATAGATAATCCGCTACGGCGCTTAATCCGTTGTTTTTTTAAACTTTTATGATGTCCGCCAGGGCTTCAGCCGAAGCGCCAAAATATACTTTCCGGCCGATTTTTACGACCGGGCGGCGAATGAGACGCGGTTCTTTGAGCATGAGCTCGATCAAATCCTCGCTTTTGAGTTGATCCCGATCCAAATCCAGTTTCTTGAAGCTGGGGCTGCGGAAATTGAACATCTCGGCTGGTTTACTTTCCTGAAGCAGCATCGTGATCTCATCAGCAGTGAAGGGATCTTTAAAAAAATCACGATCGATTAACGCCACTTTCTTTTGCAAGAGAAACTCCCTCGCTTTCCGGCAGGTGGTTCATTTATTCCAGCAATAAAACTCCACTTTCATGAGGATACAGTCTCCTTGTCTCAAATTCTAAATATGCCCCGCTCGTATATCACTAATTTCTTCCCGTTTGTCATATGCGCCGTGACCGTTTTGGGTTCGGTGTTGACGAGATCCCAGTGCAGAGCGGAATTATTAAAGCCCAGTTTCTTCTTGAGTGGCGGGGTTAGTTTCGCCGGGTTGCCGTTGAATGTGTCGCTGTAAGATGAACCAAGAGCAACATGACAGTTGCCTTCTTTTCCTCCGAAGTTTTCATCAAAGAGCGTTTCCGCCATAAAACGGTCGATTCGGGAAAACCGTTTATCTGTGAGAGAGAATTCTCCCAGTTGGCGCGCGCCCGCATCCATAGCGATCTGCTTCTTCACAAAATCCTCTCCCTGCTTGGCTTCGACCTTAATAGCTTTACCTTTGGCAAAAGTGATGCGGACATCCTCAACATAGTTGCCGCTACGGAAGGAAGGGAGATTGGCGTAATAGACACCTTCCGTTCCACGCCAATCGGGAGAGACAAAGACCTCGAAGCTGGGTATGTTATGGCCGGACACGCCTGCCCACTTGCGTTGATCGCCGGGCGTAATCCGCAAATCCATATTGGCCGATTCCAAGTGGAAGTGTTTGACCGGAAGGACGTTGAGCCTTTTTTTGATGGCGCTGACCTCTTTGTGAATGTTTTGCCATTCGGCTGCGGGATTGTTGCAGTCGAGGTAGCAGCCCTTGATGATCTGCGCCGTGTATTGTTTCAGCGACATTTTTGCCTGGCGCGCTAATTCCTCAGTTGGAAGCAGGCAAAGCGTCCAACTGTATTTGCGTTGTTCTTCACGCTTTTCGAGAATGTCTTTGAGTGTTTTGCGCGAGACAATAGCCTTGCCGATTTTCGCCGGATCAATGTCCTTGAGATGTGTCAGTGACTGCGGCGCATGGAGAAATATGCGACCGTTGATATTTTTATAGAGTTCCTTGTCGCCGGGGGTAAGAAAGGTCAGTTGTTTCGGATCGGCCTTTTGATAAAAATTCTTTTCCATGCCAAATGTGGAGACCATCCGCTGCACAGGATGAATGCCCATGTCGAGGAGCCGCCCATAGAGGATTTCAGCAAGCCGCAGTGCCGGCAGATCATATTGAATAAGAACGATCTCCTTTTTCTTCAAAGCAACTTTCTTTGCCGTTGCCAGCCCCCACAGGAGCACGTCGGCATATTTTTCAAGATTTTTTTCAGAGAGCATTATTTTTTCCTTTATTATATTGCCTTTAAGGCTTTGAATTCGGGAAAGACCATAAGCCTAAAGTGCAAGCGGTGTCAATAATTATTCACTGATTACAAATAGATGAAAAATCAAAGCGAGCAAACCCTTGCTTGAATTTTACAACCCTTCATGATAGCTTGCCCGCAAATGATGTTGATCCTGTGCCGTTGTGGTCTGAAAGGGAAAACTTGAAATATTATCCGGTATTTTTGGACATTACGGGGAAAAAATGTGTTGTGGTCGGCGGGGGCGAAGTAGCAGCGAGAAAAGTAGTGCGCCTTCTGGATTGCGGAGCTAAAGTCTGCGTGGTGAGCCCACAAATCGTCCCGGAACTGGCTGCTATTAAACAAGAGGGGCATATCGAACACATCAATTGTGAATATGCAGGCGAATATCTTTGCGGGGCTTTTCTGGTAATCGGTGCAACGGATAACGAACAAATCAATGCCGCCATCTCTCAGGACGCCAAGGCCAAGGGCATTCCGGTTAATATCGTAGATGATCCGCAAAAATGCGATTTTATTCTGCCGTCGCTGGTAGAGCGGGGCGATTTGACTATCGCCTGCAGTACCGGAGGCAACTCTCCGGCGCTGGCGCGCTATCTGCGTGAGGAACTGGAAAATGTCTATGGCGAGGAATATGCCACGCTTCTCAATATCCTAGGACAGTTGCGGGGCAGGATGGAGAAAAACGTAGGTGTGGGCAAGGTCTGGTTTAACAAGCTATTGGCGGCGGGTTTGCTCGAAGCGATCCGTCAAAAGGATGAGGCAAGAGTGAAAATAATCGTCCGCGATGTCACAGGCGAGGAGGTGCAGCTTGACTAGTCTGGAAATAACCCTGTTTGTGCTGGCGCTGACAGGCTGCACACTGGCCACGGTAGGTTATCTGCTGTCGTTGTTGGTGAAAAAAATCGTGCTGGCCAAAGCATCTACCTGGATTCTGGCAGCCGGCTTTGTTTTCCTGACATTGAACCTTCTTTTGGCTGCCGTCCATTCTTCTGGTTGGGAGAACTTCGGGTCGCGTCATTTTTTATCGATTTATGCCTGGGCGATTGCCGGTATTTATCTGGGATTGCAATTTAAAACCAAAACGCGATTGCTGGGCGCTTTTATTGCGCCGCTAATTTTATTGTTTCTGATTGCCGCCGCCGGACAGGGTTCGGGTAGAAATCTTGTGCCGATTCAGTGGCAGGGTTGGCTTACGACTGTACACCTGGTGCTGGCGATTGCCGGAGAGGCGCTCTTTGTTCTGGCCTCGGCAGCCGGTGCAATGTTTATGATCCAGAACAATCTGCTCAAAAACAAAAAACCGGGCAAGATGGGACGGCTGTTGCCGTCTCTCAGCGATTTGGACCGGATTAATCATCTGGGGCTTTTGTGGGGGTTTCCCCTGTTGACGCTGGGTATGATCGGGGGCACCATTTACGCTGCCTTTGTCTGGGGCGGATTGTGGCCTGCCGATCCGAAAGTGATATGGTCTTTTGCCGTCTGGATTGTTTACGGCTTCCTGTTGCATCAGCGTCTGGCCATCGGCTGGAAAGGGGCCCGGATGGCGGTATTATCCTGCGTGGCCTTCCTGCTTTTCTTGTTGTCGGCACTTTTTATTCGATTTTGCGTTGCAACCGTGCATAATTTTATTTGAATAATATGATTGTATTAGTTGGATTAAACCATAGGACGGCGCCGCTTGCCGTGCGCGAAAGACTCTTTGCCGGATGCCAGGAAGAGGTGAATCTTCTGGGCGATCTGCGGGCGATAGACGGTGTGCGGGAGGTCTTGCATCTTTACACCTGTAACCGTGTGGAGTTGGTTGCTTCCGTCGATGAGACGCCCGAGATCATGGACACGCTCAAGTCTTTTCTGGCGCGATACGGCGGTCTCACGGATGATGAAGCCGCATCCTGTTTGTACGGATATCGGGATGAAGAAGCGATTAAACATTTGTTTCGGGTTACGTCCAGCCTTGATTCACTGGTGATGGGTGAGGCGCAGATTCTGGGTCAGGTAAAAGACGCTTACCGGCAGGCGCTTGCGCAAAACGCCACGGGTATCGCGCTCAATCGTCTGATGCATCGGGCATTTCGTACGGCCAAGCGCGTGCGGACGGAGACGGGCATTGCCGCCAATCCGGTGTCGGTGAGTTTTGCCGCGGTCGAACTGGCCAAGAAAATATTCGGAACGCTTTCGGGGAAAAAAACTCTGATTATCGGCGCAGGAGAGATGGCGGAGCTGACCTGTACGCATCTGATCGGCAACGGCGCAGAGGAAATCACCGTTGCCAACCGGTCGCTTGCCCAGGCCGAGTTACTTGCCGAAAAATATTCCGGTAAAGCCGTCGGGCTTAGCGCTCTTGACGAAGCACTTTGCGATGCTGATATTGTAATAAGCTCCACCGGTGCGCCGTCGTATATCGTTACTGAGGACATGGTCCGTCATTGTTTGCGCAAGCGCAAAAACCGTCTTTTGTTTTTAGTTGATATTGCCGTGCCGCGCGACATTGATCCCGCGGCGGACGGCATTGAAAACGTCTATCTATACAATATCGATAATTTACAAGACATTGTCGATGAGAACATAAAGAATCGCCGCCGCGAATCGATCATGGCCGAAAGGATTGTTCAGGAAGAGGTGGCGCAGTATGCAAGCTGGCTTAAGGAACTTGAGGCTGTGCCCACGATCGTATCGTTACGGAGCAAGGCCGAAGGCATCGTGCGGATGGAGATGGCTAAAGCCGAAAATTGGATGTCGCAGCTGGAAATCGAAGACCGCGAAAAAGTGGATGCGCTGGTAAATGGCATTGTTAACAAGATCCTGCATGCACCGATGGCCGTGATGAAGGAAGAAAGTGCCGAGTTTCATTCGCAGGATATTGTGGCGGCAGCCCGCCAACTATTTAGGCTTGATGACTAAAAGGAGTTGTATGAACGTTAAAGTTGGAACAAGAGGCAGCAAACTGGCACTAGCACAGGCGAATTCCGTTGTAGAAAATATAAAAAAAACAGCCCCGGAAATTACCGCTGAAATAATCGTGATCAAAACCAGCGGCGA
>CAZOPH010000121.1:0-5081 GCA_964581635.1 uncultured Smithella sp. | reverse complement strand
AGGGCAGAAAGAGGTTCAAGGGCTTCTGGAAAGCGATCAGGAAATTAACTCCCGGTTGGAAGAACATAAAATCCGTTACATTGACGTGATGCAGGATCTGGCCAAGTTCAACAACATCATAGCTAGCCTCAACAAAAACATGGAGGATTTCCGGAAGCGTGAGGAGAGGGAAATCCGTGAAATTGAACAGGACAAAAACAGGCTTACCGAACTGACCGAAAAATTGCAATGTCTCACGACGGGTCTGGCGGCTGAAGAAGAAGAAAGCGCGCGGCTTGCGGATCAGAAAAAAACAACCGCCGATGAGTTGGAAAGAGCCAAATCGGATTTACAGCTGATCGAAGAACTAATCACGCAAATCAAAGAAAAGGCAGGCAGTAAATCATCTCGTCAGCAATCGCTTGAGGAATTTCAAGCCGCTTTTAAATGGTCCAGTGATGGCGTGAAGAAGGTCATTGAAACGCAGGAAAGTCGGGACACATTTTACGGCGTGGTGGCTGACCACATTAACGTTCCACGAGAATTTGAATCGGCGGTGGAAGCAGTGCTGGGTGACAAGCTGCAATATGTTGTTGTGAAGAATCAGGAAGAAGGTGTACGCGCCATTGACTATTTAAAAAGTTATCAGTTGGGCCGAGGCAGTTTTGTGCCGGTGGAATTGCGCGGTCAAAACGCTGAAACCTATGGAGCCGAGCACCTTCAGGAAGCGGAACCCCTGCTTCATAAAGTGGTTGTACAGGAAGAATTCAAGCAGATTGCCGATTGTCTGTTGGGCGATGTCTTATTAACGCCCTCGATTGCCACCGGCATTAATCTCTGGAAGAAAAACGGTTTTCGGGGCACCTTTGTGACACCAGAAGGCGATACCATCAGCCCGCACGGTGTGTTGACCGGCGGCAGCGGATCGGCGGTGGAGAAAAGCCTTCTGGCAACGAAAAGAGAAATAGCGGAACTGGAAACGGAAGTTTCCAGGCTTTCCGATGAGCTTGAAGATCAAACGCGTCAAAAGAAAAGTCTTGTTTCATCAATCACCCACTGGGATGAAGAACTCTCCGGATTGGAAAACAGGGCGCACCGGTTGGAAATAGATATTAACGGCCGGAAAAAGGATATGGAACGCTTTGAAGATGAAACGGAACGATTAAAACAGAGAATCGCCGTCCTTGAATACAATCGTCAGAATATTAAAACAGAAGAAGCCCAGGCCGAACAAAAATTGTGTCAGATCAAAGCGGATGTCCTCCGGCAAGAAGCGGCGGAAAAAGAGCTCAACGAAATCATCTCCCTATTTAATAAACGTCGACAGCAATCGCGGGCGGCTATCGACGCTCAGGAAAGGTGTATGACGGAGAAAAAAGTTCTGTTGGCCTCTTTGTTGGAGAAGAAGGAAGCGGATCTTAGAACCGTCACGCGATTGCAGCATGATATTAGTGTCAATGAAAGTGAGGTTGCGCGCAAAGGCGAAGAGATTGTCGCCTATGAAAACCAGATGGCTGAGTTGACCTCCGCCGTCGAAGCGGAGCAGATGGCACTTCAGTTGCTCTACCAGAACCTGGCCTCCTGCGAAACGGTATTAGCTGAAATAAAAGAAAAGCGGGCGCAAGAAGACGAATGCCTGAAAGTTCAGGAAAACGAGATTCGAGACATCAAAAAGAAGCTTGATGATTTACACCGGCAGGTGAATGAACTGGAAATGCAGTGTCGCGAAGTGTCTTTAAACATGGAGAATCTGCAAAACGCAGTCGCTGAAAAGCACAGTGTTGACCTGGCGGCTATGATGGTGGACTTCACGATGGTGGACGATGACAGAATTGTCGAACTGAGCGGTCTTCTGGAAAAGGACAAGCAAACGATCGACAATTTCGGAGAGGTGAATCTGTTGGCGCTCAATGAATATGCAGAACTGGATCAACGTAATCAGTTTTTAACGACGCAATTAGGCGATCTCAACGAGTCGCTGTCTTCGCTGCAAAGAACGATCACCCGGATTAATAAAATATCTCGTGAAAGATTCGCCGAAACCTTCGCAGCCGTCAATGCTTGCTTCAAAGACGTTTTCGCACACATATTCCCAGGAGGCCGCGGTGAACTTCTGTTGACTGATCAAGATGATCTGCTGGAAACCGGTGTGGATATTGATATTCAGATTCCCGGTAAAAAAGCGCAAAGTGTCAGCCTGCTGTCCGGCGGTGAAAAATCCCTGGCGGCGATCGCGCTGATCTTCTCCATCCTGATGTATCGTCCGACGCCTTTCCTGATTCTGGACGAAGTTGATGCGGCGCTCGACGATGCAAACACCAACCTCTTTAACCGCTTGGTTAAGGATGTTGCCGAGCAATCTCAAGTCATCATGATTACGCATAACAAGAGCACGATGGAAGTCGCCGACACGCTTTTCGGCGTGACCATGCAAAAACAGGGTATATCGTCTCTGGTCTCCGTCAATCTGAACTAATCCATTCCTTTACTTTGGCAAGGAAAATCGTTATGAAGATACAACAGTCTTGGCTGTTTTTCTGTGCATGTCTTACCAGTGGTCGTTTTGCAGGCCGTTCACAGAATATCATTCTTGAAGAAAGGGATTTGTAATCAATTGGGTTTATTCGACAAATTAAAAGCGGGGCTGACTAAGACGCGGGAAGCCCTGACAAAAAATCTGGATCATCTTATTTTTGGCAAAAGGGTTTTGGATCAGGCCCTTTTTGACGAACTCGAAGAGCTGCTGATTACAGCCGATATGGGGCCGCAATTTACTTATGATTTAATTGATGATGTCAAACAGAGGGTCAAGCGGAATGAATTGCAGAATGCCGGGCAGCTCAAAAAGGTTTTACAAGAACGCATGATCAGCATTTTACAACAGATGGAAAAACCCCTGGCAATTCCAGAGCATCAGCCCTTTGTCATCATGGCGATTGGTGTCAACGGTAGCGGTAAAACAACCACCATCGGGAAATTGGCCAATTCACTGCGTAACGACGGCCATGAGATTTTACTCGTGGCTGCCGACACCTTCAGGGCGGCAGCCATCGAACAACTGGAAGTGTGGGGAACCCGTGTCGGCGCTCCCGTAATCAAACAAAAGATGAACGCCGATCCCGCCGCCGTTGTTTTTGATGCGGTCAGCAAGATTAAAGCCGGTTTTAACGGTGTTGTCATTGTGGATACCGCAGGCCGTCTGCACACCCGAACCAATCTGATGGAAGAGCTCAAAAAGGTCAAAAGGGTCATCAGCAAGGAGTTGCCTGGCGCTCCGCACGAGATACTACTTGTCTTGGATGCTACAACAGGACAGAATGCCGTGATACAGGCCAAAATGTTTAAAGAGGATATCGACGTAACCGGTATAGTGCTAACGAAACTCGATGGAACGTCAAAAGGCGGCGTCGTGGTTCGCATTGCCGGTGAACTGGGGCTTCCGGTGCGTTTTATCGGCGTCGGCGAGGGACTAGATGATTTGCGAACCTTCGATAGTAAGGATTTTACGGCCGCCCTGTTAGATTAAGATGTGACTCATGACGGCAATCGATGATGAATAAAATATTTGCAATAGGAGACATTCATGGCTGTCTGGATAGGCTCCAGCGTCTTATAAGGGATATGGCAGTCGATCCGGTAAATGATACATTGGTCTTTATAGGCGATTATATTGACCGCGCAGGTGGAGGCAAGGACGTGGTCGATTACGTTTTGAGGCTTAAAAAGAACTATCAAAAAGTAATTTGTCTTTGCGGAAATCACGAATCCATGCTGCTTCGTTACTTGGAAGGCGTGGATGAGGATATGTATCTCGCCAACGGCGGCATGATGACGCTCAATGCTTACGGGATATTGCGATCGGATGCCCCACGCGAAAGAAAGGCAAAAATTCCCAAGGATCATCTGCGTTTTTTTGAATCGCTTTTGCCGTATTATGAAACGGATCAATACATATTTGTGCATGCCGGTTTGCTTCCCGGGATACCGCTTGACGGGCAGGATTTCCGTGACCTGCAATGGGTCCGGCAGGCGTTTATTGATTCCGACTATGATTTTGGAAAGCGGGTTGTTTTCGGGCATACCCACTTCAGCGCGCCTCTCATTACCGCGAATAAAATCGGTATTGACACCGGCGCAGTTTACGGCGGAAGACTCACCGGTGTTGAGTTGCCGTCTCTAAAATTTTATCAGGTATAAATATGAAAATCATCGAATGTGTGCCGAATTTCAGCGAAGGATGCGATTTGGATAAAATCGAATCGATTGTCCGCGTCTTAAAGGCGTGTTCCAATATTCGGCTGATTGATTACAGCGGGGACAGTGATCATAACCGGAGTGTTTTTACGTTTCTGGGAAAACCGGAAGATGTACTAGAAGCGGCGCTGGCCGCATCGGGCCAGGCCCTGAAACTGATTGACATGCGCGGGCAGACCGGTGTTCATCCGCGACTGGGGGCTGTTGACGTGGTGCCCTTCATTCCACTGGGAACAACAAAAATGAAAGACGCTGTGGATCTGGCGCATCTCTTTGGTTATCAATTATTTGAACGATTCGGAGTACCTGCTTATTTTTATGGCCATGCGGCGTTGATTCCCGAACGCATTGAACTGGCGAATGTCAGACACGGTGGATATGAAGCGCTGGCGGAAAAGATGTCTAATCCTGAAGACGCCCCGGATGCCGGCATGCCGGTATTTAATCCGCGTGCAGGCGCAACAGCTGTAGGCGCGCGCGAATTGTTGGTGGCATATAATATCAATTTGAATTGCGATGATTTGAGGTTGGCGCAAAAAATCGCATCTCTCATCCGCGAAAAAAGCGGTGGCCTGAAACATGTGCGCGCCATAGGTGTCATTTTAAAAAGTAGGCATCTGGCGCAGGTGTCCATGAACCTAACAAATTGTAAAGAAACACCGTTTAAAGTGATCTATGAACAAGTGGAAAAGCTTGCGGCTGAGCGTGGTATTGAGATTCTGGAGTCGGAATTGATCGGGCTGGCGCCCAAATGCGCTTTTGTTGGCACGAAGCCACAACACCTGAAGCTGGTGAACTTTGATAAAAATCGTTTGCTGGAAACGCACCTGAAGGATTTTGCAGGCAAG
>CAZOPH010000120.1:0-5091 GCA_964581635.1 uncultured Smithella sp. | reverse complement strand
CAATGTTGTGCGTATATCTGGTGAGGTTCAAAAAATCAGTTTCAAATGGCTCAACCGGCCTCACTTTCATATTAAAGACACGACGGGAGTAATTCGGGTTATCATGTTCACAGCACCGGCCAACAAAGTGGTGGTGGGAGACAAGGTGCAAGCCATCGGCGTTGTGATGAAATATCCACTGTCGAAAGAACGGATCGCCATATCAGCCGTCAGTGTCATATGTATCGAAAATTAAGGAGAATATTATGGACTTAAGAGAAGGAAGATGCCTATTCGGGTTTCTTTTGTTTGGACTGGCCCCCATTCTGGCCACGACGGGTGGAGCGGGTGTGGGAATGATTCTATTTGCCGCGGGTTTGTTCGTCGCGATTACAGCCGTCGGCTAAAAAAATTTACTGAAGAAAGTAACGGCGCAATCCGTCGTTACTTTCTTCTAACGCATTTAAAGCATTTAGGAATATTTTTATTTGACAATTTTGCTAATCCGGCCCCTCTTGGTTTGATGGGTTTTGGAAGGACCGTGGTTTTCTTAACATCCATAACGCCGATTTGTTTCAGATGTGCGCTGTGATTTTGGCCATGGGTTTTTTTACGGAGGAATTGCGCAGATTATCGTGGTTGCACGGAATTTAAAAAAGGTAATGCTTTTGGCAACACCGCTTGTACGTCCTATGGACTTTTCTTGTTCACAGTTGTGTTCTTGATTTATTTCAATGGAAAATTCGGCATACCCGCCAATCCCATGGGATTTTTGGCTTGGTATCTCTTTATGTGGCGCTCTTTCTTTAGCACCTTTACTTTTCAAGTAAATAACCCTTTGAAAAACTTGACACGTCTAGCGTCATTCTGATATCAAATAAAACAGGTGATGGGGTTCGCCTTTAACCGCAAATACCGCTGATAACTCCTGTAAATAGTATAAAAGGAGTTATCTATGTCAAGTACAACAAATCCCATGTCCCTGCCCGAAATTCAAAACCTCTTAAAAATCATCTGCGACGCCAAAGACAGATTTCAGCTCGTTTCGCTGGTCCGTCAGTTCGAAGCGGCCAAGTCTCTACTGGCCGAGAATCCACCCATCGACGTTGCTGTTTTAGGCCAGTTCAAATCCGGGAAAAGTTCTTTTCTCAATAGTATGATCGGCGAAGACGTTCTGCCGGTCGGTGTGATCCCAGTAACGACAGCCATAACTAGGTTGCAATCCGGCGAGAAAAAGTGCGCCATGGTCCGTCATTTCAACGGCCGGATCATGGAAGTTCCATTATCGGATATCGGACAATATACCTCTGAAGCAGGAAATCCGGGTAACGCCAAAAATGTCGCCATTGTAGATATTGAACTGCCGACGTTGCAGAAATATGCAGGAATTCGTTTGGTTGATACACCTGGTTTAGGCAGTATCTTTAAATATCATGAAGCCACATCAGAGGGCTGGCTGCCTTCCGTCGGAACCGCATTGCTGGCGGTGAGTGCCGACCGCCCGCTATCCCAGCATGATCTTGAGTTAATCCGTGAGCTGACCACTCACACGCCCAATATCATTCTTTTGCTGACAAAAGCGGACCTGCTCACAGCCTTACAGCAGGAGGAGGTTGTCACCTTTTTTAAGGAAACCCTCCAGCGCGAACTCCGCCGAGATCTACCCGTTTATCTCTATTCCGCAAAAGACGGCACGGAAAACTATAGCAAAAAAATTCAAACGGAAATTCTCGATGTGCTTACCGCAAACCGCGATTTCGAATTCCAGCGCATTCTGAAATATAAGACCCTTTCCCTCGCGGAGGCCTGTCTGGGCTACTTGCGCGTGGCTCTGCACACGTCACTTCAGGCAGACATCAACCGCGAGGGATTGCGCTCGCAGATCCTTAACGAAAAAGTCAACGAGACATTGATGCAGGAAGAACTGGGCATTATTTCCCGCGAGCATCAGCGTCAGACCCGACCGCTCATCGAATCCTGCCTGGAACCTTTTTTTTCGCCGGTTTATAAAAAGGTCCGCGCCAAACTTGAGCAGGAACTTCCCTCCTGGGAGGGCAATCTCTGGAAACTCTCACGACGTTATGAAACCTGGATGTCGGAAACGCTCTCGGAAGAAATGCGCGGACTCTCCAAAAACGAGCACACACGGTTTCTGGGCACGCTTAAGAAAGCCCATGCGGGTTTTTCACGCTCGCTGGAAGCGTTTCGGAAATTCCTTGACGATAATATCGAAAATGTCCTGGGCGTGAAAATGCCGGAAGTCGCCTGGAAAATCGATGTGACGGAGCCGGACCACCCGGACATCGCTGCTACAAAATCTTTTGACATCCATCTGGATTTGATCTGGTTTCTGATTCCCATGTTCCTTTTTCGTAAAATATTCGAGCGGCATTTTATTGCCGGGCTTCCCAGAGAAGTGGAAATTAATTTATCGCGCCTTGCATATCAGTGGGAAAAAAGCGTGAATCATGCTATAGAGTCCATGCGCGGTCAGGCTTTGTCGTATGTTCATGATGAACTTGAAACCATCGAATCGCTTCTTTCAAGCACCAAAGGCCACACGGATGAAATTAAAGGTCTGATTGAACAAATCGAAGCGGCGACTGAAGGATTAAAATAATACTGGATGTCATCAGCGGTTTCGTTCTTCGAAATCGTTCAGAATTTATTGTTGAAGGAGACATACCTATGCAACACACCCATGAAGTTGAACAGATGTGCGTCGTGGCGAAAGGAGCTAAAAACGGTCCTGCTCCGATCCCCCAGGAGGGAGGCTGGACTCAGGTCAAAGAAATTAAAGACATCAGCGGCCTGACCCACGGCGTGGGATGGTGCGCCCCGCAGCAGGGCGCCTGCAAACTGACCCTCAATGTGAAAAACGGCATTATCGAAGAAGCGCTGGTCGAGACACTGGGATGCACTGGGATGACGCATTCCGCCGCGATGGCTGCCGAAATTCTGCCCAACAAAACCATTCTGGAGGCGCTCAATTCCGACCTCGTCTGCGACGCCATCAACGTGGCGATGCGGGAAATCTTCCTCCAGATTGTTTATGGACGCTCGCAAACCGCCTTTTCCGAGGGAGGCCTTCCCATCGGCGCGGGACTCGAAGACCTGGGCAAGGGGCTTCGGAGCGTGATCGCCACCATGTACGGCACCAAGGTCAAAGGCCCGCGCTACCTGGAAATGGCCGAAGGATTTGTTCGTGAAATCGGCCTGGACGCCGACGATGAAATCATCGGCTACAAATTTGTCAATCTCGGCGTCATGATGGATCATATCACCAAAGGCATGGACGCCAACGAAGCGCTGGCCAAGGCAACAGGAACCTACGGCCGTTTTGCCGAAGCGGTCAAAGTCATCAACCCACGTAAAGAATAAAGGAGTTTAACCATGGCTTTATTTGAAGGATACGAAAGACGGATTAATCAGATCACGCCTTTTCTCGCAAAATATGGAATTGCCTCTTTAGAAGAAGCAGAGAAAGTATGTCAGGGAAAGGGCGTTGATATTCGAAAAATTGTAAAAGATATTCAGCCGATTTCATTTGAAAACGCCGGATGGGCCTATCTGGTAGGCGCAGCTGTCGCCATTAAAAAGGGCCAGAAAATTGCGGCGGATATTGCCGAGACATTGGGTGAAGGACTACAGGCCTTCTGCATTCCCGGTTCGGTTGCCGACGACCGCCAAGTCGGCATCGGCCACGGCAATCTCGCTTCCATGCTTCTTCGGGAAGAAACGGCCTGCTTCGCTTTCTGCGCGGGGCATGAATCGTTCGCGGCGGCGGAAGGCGCGATCGGCTTGGCCAAATCCGCCAACAAGGTCAGAAAGAAACCGCTGCGTGTTATCCTCAACGGTTTGGGTAAAGACGCGGCGCACATCATCGCCCGCATCAACGGCTTTACCCATGTGGCCACCGCGTTTGACTACAAAACCGGCAAGATCTCCGTTGCCAAAGAAAAGGCCTATTCCAAAGGCGATCGCGCGGCGGTGCGTTGCTACGGCGCGGATGATGTGCGCGAAGGCGTGGCCATCATGCATCTGGAAGGCGTGGATGTGGCCATTACTGGCAACTCCACCAATCCGACACGGTTCCAGCATCCTGTCATGGGTGTTTACAAGAAAGAATGCATCCTGGCGGGCAAGAAGTTTTTCTCGGTCGCCTCGGGCGGCGGAACGGGCCGGACGCTGCATCCGGACAATATGGCCGCGGGACCTGCATCCTACGGCATGACGGATACGATGGGACGCATGCATTCCGACGCGCAGTTCGCCGGCTCTTCTTCGGTTCCGGCGCATGTCGAAATGATGGGCCTCATCGGCATGGGCAACAACCCCATGGTGGGCGCGTCGGTTGCCGTCGCCGTGGCTGTCGAACAGGCGATGAAATAAACGTTACATATCAAGGGTCACACTGTTCGTTACACAGGGGAGTGTGACCCTTGCATAATCGAAAGACCGGCTTTTCTCCAGTCTATGGAAAAGAGAGAGGTATTGTATGATCTTTATAGGCCGGGAAAATGAGTAAAAAACTTATCAAAGAACTGCATATCTCTTCAAAAATAAAAAAACTGGCAAAAAATGGGCTATAGGTCCATGCGCCATCGCATTGCGGAAAACTTTTTACCAGGGAAAGACGTCTCGCTGTTGAAGGCTAAACTCATTTCCGTTGAAACCGTCTCCTTGCATCATTCGTCATTTGAACCAACATTAGTTTACGCCGTATATCTGCAATAGGCAACAACAATAACCACGGTTCCCACCAGGAATCGATAGAGCACAAACGGCAGGAACGTTTTCGTCTGCACGTAGCGCAACAAAAAGCCGATGGCGAGAAGACCGGAAATACACGACACCGCCATGCCGGTGAGGAAACTCGCGTCAATCATGGACGGGTGGGCAATCACCTCCGGAATCTTGACCAGCGCTGCTCCCAGGATAATCGGCACGGAAAGCAAAAAGGAAAAACGAGCCGCGCCTTCGCGGGTCATGCCCAGAGCGAGCGCCGTTGTCATGGTGATGCCGGAACGCGAAACACCGGGTATAATGGCTAAAGCCTGTGAGAGACCGATCAGGAAGCTGGTTTTTAGCGAAATATGTTCAACGTCAATT
>CAZOPH010000119.1:0-5100 GCA_964581635.1 uncultured Smithella sp. | reverse complement strand
TCTGCGTGCAGAGGTTGTTCCAGACCAGCTTGTCGGCTTCTTCCGGCTTCGTGATGAAACAAGGTGTCGCCGTTAACGGAAGTGTGCCTTTTTCATAGCCGATAATCACGTCGGCCTTCTTCTCCAAAAGCAGCCTTTTTGCTTCGTGCCGCAATTTTGTTTCGATGTTTTCCACAGTGATGATTTCCCCGTTTATATATTATTCTCTTTAATCAGACTAACTAATTGTCTTGACCATCTTATTGGCCGGTCCCAGCGCCCTTATTTTCTCCGTGGCGCCTTTGATGACCTGTGCCCATCTATCCCCTTCGGAGGCGGAAACCCAGGTAAAAATGGTTCTGTCGCCTTCCACACCGATGTAATTCAGGAAACTTTTTAACGTCGCAAACTTGCGCCGCGCCACCAGATTTCCCGAGATATAGTGGCATTCACCCGGGTGTCAACCCGAAACCAGAACGCCGTCGGCTCCGGACTGCAGGGCTTTCACAATATAAAAGGGGTTAATCCTTCCTGTGCAGGGAACGCGGATAATTCTGACATTTGTCGGATACTGAATTCTGCTGATACCCGCCAGATCGGCTCCCGCGTAAGTACACCAGTTGCAGACAATGGCAACGAATTTCGGTTCCCATTCCTTGTTTGCTAAGTTTTCAGCCATATATTCTCCTTCCAGCGGCAATGCGGCTTGATCAGCCGGTTACCTTAGTTTAAATTATATATCTGTGCCAGGACTTCTTCGTTGTTAAAACCATTGAGGTCCACAGCGTTCATGCGGCAAGAAGCCGTGCATACGCCACAGCCTTTGCAAAGAACCGCATTGACTTCGGCGCACCCTTCCGCGGGGTTCACACGAATCGCACTGTAGGGACAGTTGATTTCGCAAAGACCACATGCCGAACATCTTTCTTTGTTCACATAAGCGGTTTTTCCTTCCGCCTCGATGAAATCAAGGCTCAGAACAAGGCAGGCGCGCGAAACGGCTGCATTGGCCTGGGTAATGGTTTCGTCGCTGAACTTGGGCGAGTGGGACATACCGCACATGAAAACGCCGTCGGTGGCGAAATCGACTGGGCGCAGTTTAACGTGTGCTTCCAAGAAGAAACCATCCTGGTTGGTTGGAATTTTCAGCATCTGGCCGATGGCCGCGTTTTCCGGATTTGGAACAACGCCGACACTTAAGACTACGGCATCTGCCGGCAGATTCACCGTTTCATTCAGAATCGGATCATGGACTTTTACTTCCACCTTGTCGCCCGCTGCAACCACTTCCGGCTTGCGATTTTCTTCGTAGGAAATGAATTTGATATTCGCTTCCCGGGCTTTCTTGTAATATTCTTCCTTGAAGGCAAAAGTACGGATATCGCGGTAAAGAATGGTAATATCGCGCGACGGATCGGCGGCTTTGAGTTCGAGGGCATTCTTGATCGCTTCAGAGCAGCAGTAACGGCTGCAATAAGGTCTTTCCTTGTCGCGGCTGCCCACACACTGAATCATGACGATATTTTTCACAGCGGCCAGCTTCGAGTCTTTTTCATAAATCAATGTTTCCAACTCGCGCTGCGATTTCACTTTGGCGTTTTGCCCGTAAAGGTACTCTTTAGGTTTATTTTCGTAAGCGCCGGTGGCTACCAGAACGACACCATGCTCAAAGACTTTTTCGCCTTCCTTTGTTTTCACGGTGGTTTTGTAATTGCCGATGAATCCTTCAATTTTTTCAATAAGGGCTCCCGTAACTACGGTAATCAAAGGATTCTTATAAACTTTTTCCAAAAGCCCTGTCAGGTGAGCGCGCGCGTCCAGTCCCTCAAGTGTCTTGTACAGGTGATTATAATTTCCACCCAGGCGTTCTTCCTTTTCAATGATAGTGGAGGCAAAGCCCTGATCGGCAAGCGACAGAGACGCCGTAATGCCGGCTAACCCGCCGCCGATTATCAACGCCTGATGGTTGACGGACAGCTGTCCGGGTTTTAAAGGCTTAAGGTATTGGGCTTTAGCCACAGCCATGCGGAGCAGGTCTTTGGCTTTCTGGGTGGCTAGTTCCGGTTCGTGCATATGCACCCAGGAATTCTGGTCGCGAATGTTGGCCATCTCAAACAAGTACCGGTTCAGGCCCGCCTTCTCGCAGTTTTCCTGGAAAAGTCCTTCGTGTGTGCGGGGAGAACAGGAGGCCACAACCACGCGGGTGAGATCTTTTTCTTTGATCACTTCGGCCATCTTCACCGCCGTATCCTGCGAACAGGTGAAGAGGTTATCGGCCGTATAAACGACGTTCGGCAGGGTTGCGGCAAAGTCCCGGACTTCGGGAACATTGACCACGCCGCCTATGTTGATGCCGCAGTGGCAGACAAACACGCCGGTGCGCACACCCTGACCGCGCAAATCTTTTTCTTCCGGGTTATCCACGGGTGTAATCATCGTGCCGCGCTTTGAAGCAAGCAGCCCTTCCGCGCAGGCGGCAGCGGCGGAGGCTTCCATAACCGTTTCCGGAATATCCTTCGGTCCGCCGAAGGCGCCGCAAACAAAGACGCCGGGACGCGATGTCTGAACGGGGTTTTCCAGATCGGTCTTGCAGAAACCGTGTCCTTCAAGTTCAATGCCGAGGCTGGCGGAAAGTTTTTTGGCTTCCTTGGGCGGCATGAGACCGACGGACAAAACGACCATGTCAAATTCTTCTTCCGTAAAACTTCCATCCTGATTGACGTATTTAATGAGCAGGTTGTTGGTCTGCTGCAATTCTTTAATGGAGGACGGCATGGAACGAATGTAGCGAATACCGTACTCATCCTTGGCGCGGTTGACAAACCGGTCGAAATCCTTGCCGTGAGCCCGGATGTCCATGTAGAAAATGGTGGGCTCCAACCCCTTGGCGTGCTCCTTGCCGATAATAGCTTCTTTGGTCGCATACATGCAACAGACCGACGAACACCAGCTGTTGCCGCAGGACACGTCGCGGGAGCCGACACATTGAATGAAAGCGACCTTCCTGGGTTCTTTCCCGTCGGAGATTCTCTGCACGTGGCCGAAGAAAGGCCCTGATGCGGAAAGAATGCGTTCAAATTGAAGCGCTGTCACCACATTTTTATATATACCGTAGCCGTATTCACCGCGCTTGCTGGCGTCAAATATTTCAAAGCCGGGCGACGCGATGACGGCGCCGACTTCTATCGTTTCATCTTCAACTTTCATTTCATGATCGATCGCTTTGGCAACGCAGGCGTCCACACACTGATAGCATTCGGAGCAGATGCCGCAGGCCAGACAACGATGAGCTTCCGCAATTGCCTGTGCTTCGGAAAAACCGATGCCTACTTCCTGGAAGCTGGTACGACGTTCTTCCGGCTTCATGTTCGGATATTTCTCACGGGGAACTTTTGGCAATCCGGAGACATCCGCTTTATCCGCCAAATCTTTGGTCCAGTCTTTATCCCGACCGGCCAACATATCGGTTCCCTGCAGATAGCGGTCAATGGATTTAGCCGCTTCCTTGCCGGAAAAGACGGCTTTAACAACAGTCTGTGGACCGGTAACCACGTCGCCGCCGGAGAAAACACCGGGAATGTTTGTTGCGTAAGTTACTTTATCGTAATCTACATTATTCCACTTATTTATGGAAACGCCGCTTTCCTTCGTAATAAAGGATAAATCCGCTTCCTGCCCGATGGCGGGAACGATGGCGTCGCATTCGACGATAAATTCGGACCCCTTGATTTCAATGGGACGGCGACGGCCGCTTTTATCCGGCTCGCCCAGTTCCATGCGGGTACATTCGATGCCGGTCACTTTTCCATCCTTGCCCACCACGCGCTTGGGGGCAACAAGGAATTTCATTTCAATGCCTTCTTCAATTGCTTCTTCGATCTCCTCGGGAGAGGCCGGCATTTCAGCACGGGTCCGGCGATAGAGAATGAAGACGTTTTTTGAGCCGGTTCTAACGGCTGTGCGAACGGCATCCATGGCCACGTTGCCGCCGCCGATGACGGCTACACGGTCGCCCAGGGAAACTTTTTTGCCCAGATTGATCTGCATCAGGTAATCCACTCCGTGAATTACGCCCTGCATATCCTCTCCGGGGATATTGAGCTTGCTGCTCTTCATGGTGCCGCAGCCGATGAAGACCGCGCTGTAGTCACTTTTGAGTTTATCGAAGGAAATATCTTTGCCGATCCGGGTATTGAGATGAATCTTGACGCCCAGGTCCTGAATCACTTTGATTTCCGCGTTGAGAACGTTTTTGGGAAGGCGATATTCAGGAATGCCAACAGCCATCCAGCCTCCTGCCACCGGCAGCGCTTCAAAAACTTCCACATCGTAGCCTTCAATGGCCAGATAGTAGGCGCATGTCAGACCAGAAGGCCCTGCGCCGATAATAGCGACTTGCTTACCTTTGCTTTCCTTCTTTTCGGGCAGATAGCGGGTGTCGCTGTTCAGATCGAGATCAGCTACAAAACGTTTCAGGTGCATAATGTCGATCGGTTCATCCACTTTGCCGCGCATACAGGCCGTTTCGCAGGGATGGTTGCAAACGCGTCCGCAAACGATGGGGAACGGGTTGTCCTGCTTGATGAGTTTGAGGGCTTCTTTGAATTTTCCTTCAGCGATGAGCGCTACGTAACCCTGAACGCTGATGTGCGTCGGGCAATTGGCTTTACAGGGCGAGGTCCCCAGCTTGTCAATGGCAAAGCCGCTGGGAATGGCCTGAGGAAAGTGCCGATAGATCGCTTTTCTTTCACTTAAATTGCCGTTGAATGCGGCTTTGACGGTAATCGGGCAGACATTCGCACAGTCTCCACAACCAGTACATTTGTCCAGATTGACATAGCGTGGCGCTGAAGTCAGTTTAACTTTGAACTTACCCGGCTCGCCCTCAACGGATTCCACGGTGCGTCTTGTTTTGATGGTTACGTTCGGATGACGACCAACTTCAACCAATTTCGGTGAGAGGATGCAGGCGGAACAGTCATTTGTAGGAAAGGTTTTATCCAGCTGAGCCATGACACCGCCGATGCTGATCCCGTTTTCAACGAGATAGACTTTCATTCCGGAATTGGCTAAATCAAGGGAGGCCTGAATACCGGCGATTCCAGCGCCAACCACCATTAC
>CAZOPH010000118.1:0-5147 GCA_964581635.1 uncultured Smithella sp. | reverse complement strand
GTCCTTTCAAATTTTTTCTTTGCCATCTCACCTTTCCTCCTTAACTTTGAATGGTTGGTTTCCTTGTCATTGAATAGTCAATTCTTTTAAAATTTATAATGTGCAAAGGCCTTGTTCGCCTCTGCCATTTTATGCACAGCTTCTCTTTTTTTAATCGCGCCACCTCGATTATTCGCGGCGTCGATTAATTCAGCCGCCAGTTTTTCACGCATAGTTTTTTCCGTACGCTCCTGAGCGTTGGATATCAGCCAGCGAATCGCCAGCGCGGTGCGTCTGGCCGGAACAACTTCCGTCGGCACCTGGTATGTCGAACCACCCACCCGCCTTGACTTTACTTCAATCACCGGCTTCACATTATTGACGGCTTTTTCGAAAAATTCAACCGGTTGCTCTTTAACTCTCTTTTCAATGATATCAAAAGCACCGTATAATATACTTTCCGCAACACTCTTTTTCCCTCTTTTGAGTAAAGAGTTCACAAACTTAGCAACCAGTTTATTGTTATATTTGGGATCCGGTAAAATATCTCTTTTTTCAATTTCGCGTCTTCTAGGCATTTTCCTGTCCTTCGTTTAGCTGGGCTTTTTAGCACCGTACTTTGATCGACTCTGTTTGCGGTCAGCAACCCCGACGGCATCCAGTGTTCCCCGAACAATATGGTACCGGACACCGGGCAAATCCTTGACTCTGCCGCCGCGAACCAGCACGACCGAGTGCTCCTGCAGGTTGTGGCCGATGCCGGGAATGTAAGACGATACTTCATACCCGCTGGTCAATCTCACCCTGGCCACTTTACGCAAAGCCGAATTCGGCTTTTTGGGTGTTGTTGTATAAACTCTCACACACACGCCGCGACGTTGGGGTGAACCGGCCAAAGCCGGGGAGTTTGTCTTTCTTTTAATTTGGGTTCTACCTTTACGAACCAGTTGACTAATTGTCGGCATTTCTCCTCCCGAGCGTTTTACTGCATTTTGCAAGCCGCAGCAAATCTGTGGTGACTATCAATTCAAACTGCGTCTGTCAAGTAATTTCTTCCTTTTTTCGCCATTTATTCGGCAATCGCTTCCACATCTTCATCTTCAACTTTAATGCCCAGCTTACGATACATCACCAAGCCTGTACCTGCCGGTATTAATCGTCCCATAATGACGTTTTCTTTAAGACCCCGCAGGTAATCCGTTTTCCCAGAAAGCGAGGCTTCGGTCAGTACCCGGGTCGTCTCCTGGAAGGAGGCAGCCGATATGAAGCTCTGGGTGGAGAGCGACGCCTTTGTGATACCCAGAAGCAGCGGATCGCCGATGGCCGGCTTTCCGCCCTGGGCCATCACTTTGTCATTTTCTTCCTGGAAACGGTAGCGTTCGACCTGTTCATCGGCGATAAAAGTTGTATCGCCCGGGTCGGTGATCCGGACTCTGCGAAGCATCTGACGAACAATGACTTCCATATGTTTATCATTAATCTTCACGCCCTGCAAACGATAAACTTCCTGAACTTCATCGACCAGGTATCTTGCCAGTTCTTTTTCGCCCTTAATCGACAGAAGATCATGGGGGTTGTTAACACCATCCATCAGGGCATCGCCTGGGGTCACCCGATCACCCTCCTGAACACTAATGTGCTTTCCTTTGGGAATCAGGTATTCTTTTTCCTCACCAATTTCTGGCGTAACAATGATTTTTCGCTTGCCCTTGGCATCCTTGCCGAAAGCGACAACACCATCAATTTCACTGATTACAGCAAAATCTTTTGGTTTTCGCGCTTCAAATAATTCGGCGACTCTCGGCAAACCGCCGGTGATATCCTTTGTCTTGGTCGTCTCACGGGGAATCTTCGCCAAAATATCTCCCGCTCGCACCGTATCGCCTTCGGAAACAACAATATTGATACCCACGGATAGAAGATAACGAGCAACAGAATTTGTGCTGACCAGTTTTGCGGTTTTCCCCTTACTATCTTTAATTGACACGCGCGGCCTCAAATCGCCGCCCTTGAATTCAACAATTACTTTACGCGACAGACCAGTGACTTCATCGACTTCTTCCTTCATGGTTTTGCCTTCGATAATATCACCATACTTAATAATACCATCTACTTCCGCAAGAATCGGTATGGAGAAAGGATCCCATTCGGCAATCAACTGACCGCGTTTTATCGAGCTGTTATCGCTTACCTTAAGGTGGGCACCATAGGGCACGGTATATTTACCTCGGCTACGATTTTGCTCATCGAGTACATGAACTTCACCATGACGGTTCATGACCACATAATCATTTTCTCTGGTTTTCACCGTATTCAAATTTACAAACTTTACCGCGCCATCATGACGCGCCTCTAGCGTAGAATGCTCGTCAAACTTTGCCGTACCACCGATATGGAATGTTCTCATGGTCAGCTGTGTTCCAGGCTCGCCGATCGATTGAGCAGCAACGATGCCGACCGCTTCACCAATATTTACAATGTGCCCATGGGCCAAATCGCGGCCATAACACATGGCACAAACACCATGCTTGGCACGACAAGTCAAAACAGAACGAATATTAATACGTTCAATACCGGCACGGTCGATTTTCTCCGCCAGCACCTCATCAATCGCTTCATTGGCTTTTACAATCACTTCGTCGGTAAAAGGATCTTTTATTTCTTGCAATGCTACTCGACCCAGCACACGCTCGCCGGCCGTTTCAATTATTTCGCCGCCTTCCATAAGCGCGGAAACATAGAGCCCGTCAACCGTTTCGCAATCCTGCTCGGTGATGATGCAGTCCTGCGCCACATCGACCAGCCTTCGGGTCAGGTAACCGGAATTGGCCGTTTTCAGAGCCGTATCCGCTAAACCTTTGCGGGCGCCGTGTGTTGAAATGAAGTACTGAAGAACGGTCAAACCTTCACGAAAGTTTGCCGTAATCGGCGTTTCAATAATTTCACCGGACGGTTTAGCCATCAAACCGCGCATACCAGCCAATTGCCTGAGCTGCTGCCCCGAACCACGGGCTCCGGAATCAGCCATCATGTAGATCGGATTAAAACTTTCGATTCTACGTTTCTTGCCATCGGAGCCTACCACTTCTTCGGTACTGATGCCGGTTAACATTTCCGAGGCAATTTTCTCAGTGGCTTGAGCCCAGATGTCGATCACTTTATTGTAACGTTCACCGTCGGTAATCAGACCATCCATATATTGTTTCTGGATTTTCAGCACATCCTTGTCGGCCTGCAAAACGATGCTTTTCTTATTTTCAGGAATAATCATATTGCCCACGGCAAACGACAAACCGGAGAGCGTGGCATATTTAAAGCCCAGGTCTTTGAGTCGATCGGCTAGAAGAACCGTTGTTTTATCGCCACAGAGACGGTAACAATGGTCAATCAGGTTCGCCAACTCCTTTTTATTCATCAACTTGTTGATTGCGTCAAAGCTGATTTCTTCAGGAATAATTTCATAAAGAATAATGCGGCCTGCCGTCGTTTCCTTTAGTTCAGAATCAATGCGTACTTTGATCCGCGCATGTAAATCAATTGCGGCGGAATCAAGGGCGGAGCGAACTTCGTCAGGTCCAGAAAAAATCATTCCTTCGCCCTTCACATCTTTTTTAGCGCGGGTCAGATAATAAATCCCCAAAACGATATCCTGGCTGGGAATAATAATCGGTTTGCCGTTAGCCGGAGACAGGATGTTGTTTGTGGACATCATGAGCACTCGCGCTTCCGTTTGCGCTTCAATAGACAGAGGCACATGCACCGCCATCTGATCACCGTCGAAGTCCGCGTTAAAAGCAGTACAAACGAGCGGATGCAAACGGATCGCCTTACCTTCAATCAACACTGGTTCAAAAGCCTGCATCCCTAGGCGATGCAGCGTCGGCGCGCGGTTCAGCATAACCGGATATTCACGCACCACTTCATCTACGGCATCCCATACTTCAGCCGTTTCTCTTTCAACCATTTTCTTGGCACTCTTCACTGTCGTGATATAGCCTTTTTCCAGCAATCGGTTATAGACGAAGGGTTTGAAAAGCTCGAGCGCCATCTTTTTAGGCAAACCACATTGATGCAGTCTTAAATCGGGACCAACGGTAATAACCGAACGTCCTGAATAATCCACGCGTTTTCCGAGTAGATTCTGACGAAAGCGCCCCTGCTTGCCCTTTAGCATATCCGACAAGGAACGCAGTGGCCGCTTGTTGGTTCCGGTAATCGCACGTCCCCGGCGGCCGTTGTCAAAAAGAACATCCACTGCTTCTTGCAGCATACGTTTTTCATTGCGGATGATGATCTCCGGAGCATTAAGCTCTTGCAGGCGCTTTAAACGGTTATTTCTATTAATGACGCGTCGATACAAATCATTAAGATCTGATGTGGCAAATCGTCCGCCGTCGAGTGGAACAAGCGGCCTTAGATCCGGTGGAATAACCGGAAGAACTGTTAAAACCATCCATTCCGGTTTATTGCCGGACTTGCGCAACGCTTCAACCACTTTGAGTCGTTTGACAATTTTTTTCTTTTTGGTGTCGGAAATTGATGTGACCACTTCCGCACGGAGTTCTTCGTAGAGCTTTTCCAGATCAATTTCTTCGAGCAACTGCCGCACGGCTTCAGCGCCGATTCCCGCAACAAATCCAGTCTCCCCGTATTGTTCCTTGGCTTCAATATATTCTTCATCCGTGAGAAGTTCTTGCTTTTTAAGCGGTGTATCTTTCGGATCCAGAACAATCCAGGATTCAAAGTAGAGCACTTTTTCCAGTTCTTTGAGCGTAAGATCCATCACATTGCCGATGCGGCTGGGAAGACTCTTCAAAAACCAGATGTGGGCAACCGGTGTGGCCAGAGTAATATGTCCCATTCGCTCACGGCGAACTTTGGATTGAATGACTTCGACACCGCACTTTTCACACACAACACCGCGGTGCTTCATGCGCTTATAACGGCCACAAAGGCATTCATAATCTTTCACCGGCCCGAAAATTTTGGCGCAGAAAAGACCGTCGCGCTCCGGCTTGAATGTCCTGTAATTGATCGTCTCAGGCTTTTTGACTTCGCCGTTGGACCAGGAAAGAATTTTTTCCGGCGATGCGATCGAAATCTTCATCGCATTGAATCTGATCGGATTTTTTGGTTTTTCAAAATAACTGAAAACGTCTTCCACAGAT
>CAZOPH010000117.1:0-5178 GCA_964581635.1 uncultured Smithella sp. | reverse complement strand
GATTCCACTTCTTTAAAAACTTCGAGGGCTATCTCGCCACGAACAATTCCGTGCCGATTGAAATCAATCCAGGCAAAATACTTTCTGCCCGTACCCAGGTGTTGAAATATTGCCGGCCCGCTTTCCGGAGCGACTTTGGGGTCATTTTTTGCCTGGATGACAAGCGCCGGAATATCAATATCATGAAGCGATCGGCGGACATTTCTCATGAGCTTTTTAACCTGAACAAAGGCACTGACCGGACATCGGAGATAGTTTATCTGGGGATTGTCTGCCTCGTTTTTCAAAAACTCCCTTGCCGGATTGCTCATCCCCAAATAAGTGCAGAGATGATTAAACCCATTCAGAAATTCAGCAAACCTCGATGAAAAGCTTCTAAATTTCAGCGGCGCGCTGACGGCAATCACAGCATCAAAATCATGGGGTTTCAGGATAGCCGATTGAAGGGCAAGGCCTGCACCGGTTGAAAAACCGGCCACCAGAATATTTTTGCAGCATGTTTTCAGAATGGCATGGCCGCGGTCAACCGAATTCAGCCAGTCACGATAGCTTCGAACGGAGAGATCCTTGGAGGATGTCCCGTGACCGGAAAGTCTGGGCGCATAAACGGTCAGACCTTTTGCGTGCAGAAAATTCGCCCACTCCCTTACCTCTTCCGGGGCAGCCATGAGCCCGTGAATGAGGAGCACGCCGGTTTCAGACCCGGGTGCGTGTAAAAAAAAAGGCATTCCAATATCCGTTGGTTTACTTTCACCCGCAGAATAGTTCTTTTCATACTCTCGGATAAATAAAGCCGACTCTGCTGCCAAAAGTCTAGCCGTCGCTTTGCCGGGTTTTGTGAGCACAGGAACGGTTGTCATGATTTACGCGCCATAAACTCCGTAGATCATGGCATAATGCAGAACTCCACCAATCAGAACCATGATGTGAAAGAGTTCGTGGAAGCTGAAAATACCCGGTAGCAATCTTGGTTTTTTGATCACATAAATAATGCCGCCCAGTGTAAAAGCAACGGCGCCTGAAAACAGGAGGACGCCCTGTGTTAAAGACATGTTGGCGAGTAGCTGTTTGATCGTGAAAAGCCCTGACCAGCCCATGAACAGATAGATAACCGCGTACAGTTTTCTGGGCGCTCCGGGGAAAAAAATCTGAGAAATTACACCAACGCCCACAAGACTCCACTGAAAGGCAATCATCGACCATTTATATGGATCCTCCAGGCAGAAATAGCATACCGGCGTAAACGTTCCCGCGATCATGAAAAAAATGGCCAGTCGATCCATTTTTCTCCAGAAAGATAACTCATTATCTTCTTTTTTGAATGCATGGTACAGAGTGCTTGCTGAAAAAAGGAAAACGACGGAAATTCCATAAATGAGTGCGGTCACAAGACCGGACGCTGAATCACTGGCAGCTATTGCCAGATAGATTGTCCCGATGACGGCGGCGATCATTCCGGCAAGGTGTGAATAAAAATTAAAACGCTCCTGAGTTTTGACTTTCATAACAATCTCCCTTGGAGAAAAACTTATTTTCATTCTCCAATTGGAAATCTGTTCATAAATCTATTGGAAAAGCCAGGATTAAATATTCAATCTTTGTTCAAGTAGCATCGGCATAAAGAAATAAAAATGACATAAATTCATATTGCAAAGGCAGGCTTCCTGGGTTATGAAAATCATCATGAACAGATTCTCTTATTCCATTATTTTGCTGCTGCTGTTTCTGTTGTTGGCTGCTTGTGATAAATCGTCGCAGACCGAAAACGCCCGTTCGCAAGCGGACAAGCCGCCAGCCTACGGCGATATTCTGGTGCGGGGCGATATCGGCGATGCCAGCAATTTAATTCCACTTCTGGCCTCCGATTCCGCGTCACATTCCGTTGCCGGCATGGTCTTTAACGGTCTGGTCAAATACGATAAGGACATGAATATTGTTGGAGATCTCGCTGAATCCTGGGATTTCACGCAAAATGGTCTGGTCATCACATTTCATCTGCGCAAGGGTGTCCAATGGCATGACGGCAAGTCCTTTACCGCTGCTGACGTGCTTTATACCTATCAGGTCACAACCAATCCCAAGACGCCCACGGCGTATGCCGGAGATTTTTTAAAGATCAAGAAGGCGGAAGTGCTCGATGATTACACGTTTCGGGTGACTTATGATAAACCCTTTGCACCCGCTTTGATTAGTTGGGCTTCCGCTATCCTGCCGCGTCATTTGCTTGCGGGGAAAGACATTACAAAAAGTCCGTTGGCTCGCCATCCCATCGGAACCGGACCATACAAGTTCAAGGAATGGGTGGCTGGACAGAAAATCGTGCTGGTCTCGAACGAGAACTATTTTGAAGGACGTCCTTACATCGACGGAAGGGTTACCCGTATCATTCCCGATACCGCCACCATGTTTCTGGAACTGCGTGCCCAGAATATCGGCATGATGGGCCTGACGCCGCTGCAATATACAAGACAGACGGACAATAGTTTATTCAAAGAGAATTTTAACAAGTATCGCTACCTGAGTTTTGCCTACACGTATCTGGGGTACAATCTGAAGAATCCTCTCTTTACGGACAAGCGGGTAAGGCAGGCCATTTCCTATGCTGTGAATAAAGATGAAATCATCAGCGGTGTTCTGCTGGGATTGGGCAAGCCGGCGACAGGGCCGTATAAACACGGCACATGGGCGTACAACGATAAAGTGAAAATTTATAATTACGATCCGGCGAAAGCGCGCGAACTGCTCAAGCAGGCAGGCTTGACGGATGCCAACAATGACGGTGTTCTGGAAAAAGACGGTAAAACATTTGAGTTTGAAATCCTGACCAATCAGGGTAACGAAACCAGGCAGAAATGCGCCGAAATCATTCAGCGGCAGCTCAAAGAAGTTGGCATATCCGTGAAAATACGTATTGTGGAATGGTCGGCTTTTGTGACGGATTTCATCAATAAGCGGCGCTTTGACGCGGTGATTCTGGGTTGGACGATTCCACTCGATCCGGATGCCTATGACGTATGGCATTCCAGTAAAACCTCGCCGGAAGAGCTTAACTTTGTTTCCTATAAAAACCCTGAAGCCGACGAGATGCTGGAGAAGGGACGCAGTACCTTCAATCAGGCCGAGCGTAAAAAATATTATGATCGCTTTCAGGAAATCCTGGCTGAAGATCAGCCCTATACCTTCCTGTATGTTCCTGAGGAATTGATCATCATCAACAACCGTATCCGGGGTGTAGAGCCTGCGCCTATCGGCATTGGTCACAATTTCATCAAATGGTACGTTCCCAAAGATGAACAAATATATACGATGACTCGATAGGACTTTCAACAGGCGGGGGGAACGGCCGCGACCGTTTATTGCCAGGAGCATCATTCATGGAAAGCACAATTGCTAAAGCCATTGGTCTTAAGTATCAACCCGTTGCGCTGCTCTGGTCCAGTGAAAATCCGGAAGGAGCCATGCAGTTTTCCGAAGGCAAGTGGGGTTGCGTGATGTGGCTGGCTGTTTCCGCGGCCAAAGGCAAACCCGCCGTGGCCGATCAGAGAACCTTCGGCTGTGTCGGTGGCGGCGTGGGGTTGGGTTTCGGTAAGCAGTATCTAAACTTTCCCGGCGGCGAAGAAGGATTCTGCCACTTTTTGTCCTCAGGGAATGTCGGGCGTCCGGGTGGATCAGAACTGGCCGAACAAATCAGACCTTTTATGACCAAAGAGAGTCATGATAATTTTCTGCATGGCGAACGCTACGTCAAAAGCCCGGAACTGGTTCACAAGTTTCTCGAGGTGCTGCCGATGACAGACATCCCCGAGGCATATGTGGTGTTCAAACCGCTGGCCGATATTGATCCTCTCAAAGAAAAACCTCAGACGATTATATTTTTTGCTACTCCCGATCAGCTCTCCGCGCTGGTTGTGCTAGCCAACTTTGGCCGGGGTGATAATGAAAACGTAATCATCCCTTATGCCGCCGGTTGCCAGACGATCGGCATCTATCCCTATCGCGAAGCCAAATCCGGCAAGCCCCGTGCCGTTGTAGGCTTAACCGATCTATCCGCTCGCGTCTATGTCCGCAAACAATTGGGCGATCCCCATTTGATGACCTTTGCCGCCCCCTTCGTGCTTTTTGAAGAAATGGAACGCAACGTCCCCGGCTCTTTCCTTACGCGTCAGGCCTGGCAAAACCTGTTGAAGAATGTTTCTTAAGAAGCAACAAGTTGTCCGGCTGTCTTGATATTGATGGTTCGTCCGGTTGATGTGTACTTCTAGCTCATTCACCGACAAGTCCTCAGTATTTGACAATTGTCAAATAGTGAGGATTATGAGATGTCATAATAAAGTCCCGCATGAAGCCACACTAGCATCTAAAATCCTATCGTAAATTTTACGCCGATTTCTGTAGATTCATTTTTGGGTTCCAATACGGCGACATCTTTAATTCCATAATATGTCCTGTTTTCAATTTCTGATTGATCAATATTCCAATACCTTACGAAGGGTTCTATTGCAAAAAATAGCCGAGCTGTTTGCTTCTTGATCATTATCGATCCTCTCAACCCATAACCGCTGTTCTGGTCATTTTCAACATCGTTATAACCGGCACCAGCCGTGCTGAAATTGCTTTTTTGCTCCCCCTTCCAGAAATAATCATATTCAATCGTGGCACCGGCAGACCAACCATTATTGAAAACATTTACAGCTTCAATACCAATCGGGTTGTAGTAATAATTTGATTCTCTTAAGTATCCATTAGAACCTGTTGAGCTGGTTCGTCCTGCCATATCATCTCTCAAATACCGGTAACCAAGGCCTATGAAGGGCGTGATCGTGAGAGACTTGGAGAGTTTAAAATCATAGCCTCCAAGCGTCCTGATTTCAAAAATGATATCATCTATATTGTTAAAGGTGGCCGAATTTTGGTAGTCCACCTGTCCATAACTGAATCTGCCTGTAACTTTAATCATGATGCCATTATGATAACTATAGGCCGCATCGATTCCATACATGAGGCCTTTTTCGCTCATAACATCCGGTTCTCGATACTCAATGTATGAAATTTCCGGACCTATTTCCCAAATGTGCCGGATTTCTAATCGGGGTATACTTTTATCTGATTTTGTATTTTCGCTTTGTGCAGTAGAAAAGGTAGAAAATAATAGGATGAATGTGACCATTAAAGCGCAAG
>CAZOPH010000116.1:0-5263 GCA_964581635.1 uncultured Smithella sp. | reverse complement strand
AGAGCGGCATCGGTCATTTCACTGGCCGTGGCGTCATAAACGACGGCGGCGGTTAAATCACCCTGGTTGCTTTTCTCCCGGATCGCTTCCATAATCGGATTGCCCGCAGTAGCCCCCATCAGCAGGGCTTCCCGGCAGTCGTTGAGAAAAATAGAAAGTTTTTTGCTGCTGAAGGTTGTACTTTCATCAAGAGCAATTTCCTGACCGTCATTTTTGCGGATAGGAATACGCAGGAAGGATCCTTGCAGTGTGATGATCGTGGCTGCCTCTTCGATATGACGATCCGTTTCTTTTTGCTGAGAGGTGGAAAGGGACGTAGTTTGTTTTTTAAAGCCGAGCCGGGAATAGATTTTCGCTGCGGGTGGATCGATTATTATCTTTTCCAGAATAGTGATGGAATCGATCATGTTGAGTGGCCCTGTTCAAATTGTATTTTATCTTCGGTATATTGGTAACTTTTTTCCTTGGTCTAATTTCTTGAACGCGTTTACTGCGATCACCTTGCTGTTTTAATTAAGCAGGGCCTCGAGCTTCCGGGCGACGGCATCTCCCATTTCCCGGGTTCCTGCGAGTCTGGTGCCTGCTGAATAAATATCCTGCGTGCGCCAGCCGTCTTTCAAAACATTTGCCACAGCTTTTTCAATCAAAGCCGCTTCCTCGGGCCGGCTGAGCGAATACCGCAGCATCATCGCCACCGATAAAATGGTTGCCAGAGGATTGGCGATATTCTTGCCTGCGATATCCGGGGCGGAACCGTGAATCGGTTCATACAGCGCCTTGCCTGCTCCCAGGCTGGCTGACGGTAGCATGCCGATGGAGCCGGTCAGCATGGCGGCTTCATCGCTTAAGATATCGCCGAACAAATTGGTTGTCACAATCACGTCAAACTGCGACGGATTGCGGATGAGCTGCATGGCGCAGTTATCGACATACATGTGTTTGAGTGTCACGTCGGGATAATCGCGGCTCACTTCCGTAACTACCGAACGCCAGAGTTCCGTGCTTTCCAGAACATTGGCCTTGTCCACCGACAAAAGATTTTTCCGTCGTCCCCGCGCCAGTTCGAAGGCACGTAAAGCGATGCGGCGGATTTCATCTTCCGTGTAGATCATTGTGTTGACGCCAGTGCGCTTGCCCTCTTTGTCGATGGTTATACCGCGCGGCCGGCCGAAGTAAACGTCGCCGGTCAGTTCCCGTAAAATCAGGATGTCGATGCCCCGCACTATTTCTTTTTTCAGCGGGGAGGCATCTAAGAGCTCGTCAAAGACAACCACCGGCCGCAAATTCGCATAAAGCCCCAGCTTTTCACGCAAGCCCAGAAGCGCCCGCTCCGGCCGGACGCTGTAATCCAGTTCTTCCCACTTGGGGCCGCCCACGGCGCCCAGCAATACTGCGTCGCTTTGCAGTGCAAGATTCAAGCTCGAATCAGGAAAAGGCGTTCCAAAAATATCGTAAGCGCTGCCGCCGATGCATCCTTCCGTTAGCACGAGATGAATATGATGCTTATCAGAAATGATCTTTAAAACCTTTAAGGCCTCTTTTATGATTTCCGGCCCGATGCCGTCCCCGGCGAAAACAGCGATCTGAAATTCCCTGCTCGTCATGCTCTCCTCATTTCTTAGCGATATGTTTCATCAGGCCGCCGTCGGCGATGAGCTGCTCCATGAAGGGCGGTATCGGACTGATTGAAAATTTTTGATCTGTGCCGCTGACCGTAATAAGGCCATGGACGCTGTCCAGGGTGATTTCCCTGCCTTCTTCAATCGCGTCAAATAATTTGCGGGATTCGAAAATTGGCAGGCCCATATTGAAGGCATTGCGATAGAAAATACGCGCGAAGCTTTTAGCCACGACGCACGAGATTCCCGCCGCTTTAATCGCGATGGGTGCGTGCTCCCGTGAGGAACCGCAACCGAAGTTTTCACCGCCGACGATTATGTCGCCGGGCTGCATTTTCGTGACAAAAGCGGGATCGGCGTCTTCCATGCAGTGCTTGGCCAGTTCCTTCGGATCGGACGTGTTGAGATAGCGGGCGGGAATGATCGCGTCGGTATCAATGTTATCTCCAAATTTCCAGGCTTTTCCTTTAAAGATCATGTAAAAATTATCCTCTTTCAGTTTTATAATTCTTCCGGTGATGCAATGCGGCCCAGGACGGCGGATGCTGCGGCCACGGCAGGGCCGGCTAAATAGACTTCACTCTTGGGGTGTCCCATGCGTCCCACGAAATTGCGATTGGTCGTGGCGACGGATCTTTCACCTTCAGCCAGGATGCCCAGATGACCACCCAGACATGCGCCGCAGGACGGTGGACTGATGACCGCGTCGGCGTCCATGAAGATGTCGAGCAACCCTTCTTTCATGGCCTGCTTGTAAATAAGCGGTGTGGCGGGAACGACGATGAGCCGGACATGGGGCGCTGCTTTGCGGTTTTTTAAAATCTGCGCGGCGATGCGCAAGTCTTCAATGCGGCCGTTGGTGCAGCTCCCAATCAGCGACTGATCAATTTTCACATGGCCCGCCTGACTGATTCCTTTGACATTGGAGGGTAGATGCGGGAATGCAACTTGGAGTTCCAGTTTGCTCGCGTCTATATCAATGATTTGCGAATAAACCGCGTCGGCATCGGAGGTGTAAAATTTGTAGGGCCGCTTTGCCCGGGGCTCCACATATTCTTGCGTAATCGCGTCGGGTGGGAAAATGCCGTTTTTAGCGCCGGCCTCGATGGCCATGTTTGCCATGGACAGGCGATCGGCTATGGGCAGGTTTTGTATGGTTTCACCCGTAAATTCCATCGCCTGGTAAAGCGCGCCGTCCACGCCGATTCGTCCGATGATATTTAAAATCAAATCTTTTCCGGAAACCCATTTGGGGAGCTTTCCATGAATGACGAATTTGATCGAAGGAGGCACCTTAAACCACAATTCACCCGTGAGCATGGCTGCGGCCAGATCCGTGCTGCCCACGCCCGTGGCAAAAGCGCCCAGAGCGCCGTACGTACAGGTATGGCTGTCCGCGCCGATGACCAGATCTCCCGGGAGCACAATGCCTTTTTCCGGCAGGAGTGCGTGCTCCACGCCCACCTGTCCGCCTTCATAGAAATGCTTAACGCCGTGTTCGACGGCAAATTCACGGACCGTTTTACACTGCTGGGCGGAGTTGATGTCTTTATTCGGCGTAAAATGGTCCAGCACCAGTGCCACCTTATCCTTGTCGAAAACCTTTTTCCCGCCGGCTGCACGGAATTCCCGGATGGCGATGGGCGCGGTGATATCATTGCCCAAAGCGATATCCACTCGGGCGTTGATTAGCTGACCGGGTGCGATTTCCTTGAGGTCCGTGTGCGCCATTAAAATTTTTTCCGTTATCGTGTTTCCCACGGTATGGACTCCTTGACGAACAAAAGTGCTTCTTTAAAAAGTTAAAAAGATCGTTTTAGCTATCCTATTTTTTAGCTTAATTCAAGTTTAACCTTCTTTGCGTTATCCTTAAAAAATTCCAGACGATTGAGTGCGTTAATGTAAGCCTTGGCCGATGCGACAATGACGTCGGGATGAGCGCCCCGTCCGACAACGGAATGCCCGCTAAATTGAAGCTGGACGGTCACTTCGCCCTGTGCGTCCGAACCGCCGGTGATCGCGTTGACGACATATTTCAAAAGCGGATAATTGGTTTTGGTAATATTACGGATGGCCGCAAACGTCGCGTCCACCGGGCCGTTACCGAAACCGGCGTCGCGCACGACTTCTTTGCCCACCTGCATTTCCATGGTGGCTGTCGGAATGGCGACATTACCGCTGACCACATTGAGATACACCAGATTGTACTTGTCTTCACCCCGGTAAAGTTCTTCATTTAATATTGCTTCCAAGTCTTCATCATAGATGTCTTTCTTAACATCGGCCAGGTCTTTGACCTTTACCGCCACACGATTAATCTGTTCTTCATTTAAGACGTAGCCCATTTTTTTCAAATGCTGCGCAATAGCGGCGCGTCCGGAGTGCTTGCCCAAGACGATATGGCTATCACTAATCCCCACAGACTGCGGCGTCATGATCTCATAGGTGATTTTTTCCTTGATCAGACCATCCTGATGAATGCCGGATTCATGTGCGAACGCGTTCGTGCCGACGATCGCTTTATTCGGCTGCACGGGAATGCCGGTAATCTGCGTGAGCAGGCGCGACGATTTATAAATCTGGTCGGTCTTGATCTTGGTATAAAGACCGTACATGTCCTTACGCGTGGCCAGCGCCATGACGATCTCTTCCATGGCCGTGTTGCCGGCTCGCTCGCCGATGCCGTTAATCGTACATTCCACCTGTCTGGCGCCGTTGCGGATCGCAGCGAGCGAATTGGCGACAGCCAGCCCCAGATCGTTATGACAATGAACAGAGATGATCGTATCGCCCATATTCTTCACATGGGCGAACAGGTAGGCAATCAGATTCCCGAATTCCTCGGGAACGGCGTAGCCAACCGTGTCTGGAATGTTGACCGTGACGGCGCCGGCGTCAATAACGGCTGAAACCATTTCGACCAGATAGTCCTTATCCGAACGGGTGGCGTCCATCGGCGAGAACTCGACGTTGTCCGTGTAAGAACGTGCCAGTTTGACGGCGGCGATGGCTTCTTTGAGCACCTGTTCCCGGCTTTTCTTGAGCTGATATTTCAGATGGATATCCGAAGACGAAATAAAGGTGTGAATGCGCGGATGCGCGGCGCCTTTGATGGCTTGCCAGGCGCGATCTATATCCTGTTTGTTGGCGCGTGCGAGACCCGCCACCTGCGATTTCTTAATTTCACGGGCGATTTGCCTTACCGCGTCAAAATCTCCTTCCGATGCGATGGGGAATCCCGCCTCGATAATATCGACGCCGAGTTTTTCAAGCTGCCGGGACAGAAGCAGCTTTTCCTCTGTATTCATACTGTTGCCGGGTGATTGCTCTCCGTCTCTGAGCGACGTGTCGAAAATATAGACGCGATTTTTATCCTTCTTCATACTGTGCTCCTTTCCCATCTATTTAAAATTAATTGGCCGAAATTTGAAAAAAAAGCCGTGGGTTTTAATGCCCACGGCCTTTCAGGTAATCAGTTATGTTGCAAGTTCAGTGACGACCTAAAAACAACGGGCAGGCGGCCTTAAGTAACAGGCGCAACAGGGCAAAGCCCAGAAGGAGGGTCAGAAGCGCGCTGGCCATAATCGTTGTTGTCGTAAAGCTGAACATGGATGCTATCCTTTAAGAATGCATGAAAATATTTG